>JACFNW010000035.1:2761-10828 GCA_019454665.1 Fimbriimonadaceae bacterium
GCCCGGATCTTGCCCAACACATCGGCGGCTGCGCCTCGGGTGTCGCGGTCCTCGTGGTCGAGGTACGGCATGGCGACCGGAATCGCCGCTCGGCCCCGCTCGACCAGAAAAGCGATCGCGTTGGCGCGCGCGGCGGGCACGGCCAATTGCGCGGCTGCTTCGGTCACAGCCCCATCGCCCGCAGCCCGCAGGGCTGCGAACACGGCGTTGCGCTGGAAACCGCCCGACTCCTTGAGTTCGGCGGCGACCGCTTGGGTCTGAACCGGCCCGATAGCCGCTAGCGTGGCCGCCAGCGAGGCGCGGGCGTCTTCGTCGAGCGTGCCCAGCAAGACCACGGCAAGCCGCGCCATCTCGGGCGCATCGGTGTGCCGCGCCATGTTCTCGGCCATCTTGCGGCGCTCGGCCGGCTCAAGACCTTTGTAGAAGTTGGCGGCATCGGGACGCGTGGCCAAGGCGACGAAGAACGCGCGTTGGGCGGGCGTGGCTTCTCCTAGGGCGGTGGCGCGGTCTCGCGCCGTTGTCCACGCGTTCCACGCGAACAGCCCGCCCGCCAAGGCCAGCATGGCCAGCAGGAGTTGCAGGGCGCGCACGCGTGCCGAACCGCGCATGGGCCCGAGATTCGACGCTCGGCGTCAAAGTCCTGCCGATGCCACAATGGAACCCATGATCGTCGCCCTCGGATCGGACCACGCCGGATACGCGCACAAGGAAGCCGTGCAGGCCCACTTGCGTTCGCTGGGGCACACCGTGCTCGATTGCGGCACCGATTCGGCCGAAGCATGCGACTATCCCGACTTCATTCGCCCGGCGGCGCTCGCCGTGGCGAGTGGCGAAGCCGATCGTGGCATCGTGTTCGGCGGCTCGGGCAACGGCGAAGCGATCGTGGCCAACCGAGTGGCCGGCATCCGATGCGCGGTCTGCTGGTCGGAAGAGACGGCGATACTGGCGCGTCGGCACAACGACGCGAACATGATCTCGCTCGGCGAGCGCTTGGTGCCGCTCGAGACCGCGCTCAGAATCGTAGACCGGTTCTTGGGCGAACCCTTCGACGGCGGCCGCCACGCGCGGCGCATCGCCAAGATAGACGAACCGCTCGCCTAACGCCAGCTGGTGAACAACTGGCTGACCGACTCGTTCAGGTGAATGCGCCGGATCGCCTCGCCGAACAGTGGCGCCGATTCCAGCACGGTGAGCTTGGGCACGCGCTTGGAAGCCGGGATCGGGATGGTGTCCACTACGATCACCTCTTCGATCACGCTGTCCTGAAGCCGTTGCGCCGCGCTCCCGCTGAGCACGGGATGCGTGCACGAGACCACGACCGACGTCGCGCCCCGCTTCATGAGCGCTTCCGCACCCTGAACCACGGACCCGCCCGTGTCAATCATGTCGTCAATCATCACGCACTTCTTGCCCTCGACTTCGCCGATGATCTCCACGATGTCCACCTTGTTCGGCTCGGGGCGTCGTTTGGCGATGATCGCCAGGGGTGCCTTGAGCATTTCCGCCAGGGCTCGGGCGCGCGGCACGCCACCCACGTCCGGACTGACCACCACCACGTCTTGATCCAGAAACCCCTGCTCCAGCATGTAGTTTCCGATGATCGGTCCGCCGTAAAGGTGGTCCACCGGGATGTTGAAGAACCCCTGAATCTGTTCGGCGTGCAGGTCGCAGGTCACGATGCGGTGCGCGCCGGCCATCGTGATCAGGTCGGCCACCAGTCGTGCCGTCACAGGCTCGCGCGGCTTGATCTTTTTATCCTGCCTCGCGTAACCGTAATACGGCATGACAACCGTAATGCGGCTGGCCGACGCCCGCCGGAACGCATCCAGCATCACCAGGAGTTGCATCAGGTTGTCGTTGACCGGGGCGCACGTCGGCTGGAGGATGAACACGTCGTTGCCGCGCGCGCTTTCCTCGACCATCACGCGCACTTCCCCATCCGAGAACTGGGTGCATGTCATGCGGCCAAGTTCGATGCCGAGGTGGTCGGCGATCCGGCCACCCAGTTCAGGGTTCGCCGTGCCGGCAAACAGCTTCATGCCCGTCAGCGGTCTCAGTTCGAGCCCTGGTTCTGACGTTCGGCGATCTTCCTGGCGCGAAAGTGTGGTGCCCATTCCGGTTTGACCTCTTGGCGAGCGCGCCCCAGAGCCAAGGCCTCCGCCTCGACGTCGTGGGAGATGACGCTGCCCGCCGCGATGATCGCGCCCGCGCCGATTTCGACCGGAGCGATCAACGTGCTATTAGACCCCACAAACGCCCCGTCCCCGATCTTGGTGCGATGCTTGAGGAATCCGTCGTAGTTGCACGTGATGGTCCCGGCGCCGATGTTGGCCTTCGCGCCCACTTCGGCGTCCCCGATGTACGTCAGGTGGCTGACGCTGGACTTCTCGCCGATCACGGCGTTCTTGATCTCCACGAAGTTGCCGATCTTCGCGCCGGCGCGCAGTTCGGCGTGAGGGCGGATGTTGGCGAACGGCCCCACGCGCACGCCATCGGCGACCCTGGCGCGGTTGAGATGGCTCATCAGGATTTCGCACCTGTCGCCGATGGAACAATCGCGGATGAGCGTGTTCGGCCCGACATCCGTACCTTTGCCCACCGTTGTCGCGACTTCGATCACGGTGTTGGGGTGGATGACGGCATCCATGCCCAGCACCACGTCCGGACCGATGAACGCCGTATCGGGGTCCACGATGGTCACGCCCGCCTTGGCGTGCCGCTCGAGAATCCGCAACCGCAATTCCTTGGCTGCAAGGGCCAACTGCCACCGGTCGTTGACGCCCGTCATCACCGCAGCGTCTTCGAAGATCACGGTCTCGACCTTGCCGCCATCCTTGTACACTGCTTCCAACATGTCGGTCAGGTAGTACTCGCCCTGGGCGTTCTCGGCGCTGAGCGTGGGCAAAAGTCGGAACAGCGTCTTGGCGTCGAAGCAATAGACGCTGACGCAGACCTCCTTGAGTTTGCGCTGCTCCGGCGTGGCGTCCTTCTCTTCGACGATCGCGCACGGCTGGCCTTTGGCATCGCGCAGAATGCGCCCGTAACCCGTGGGGTCGTCGAACACGACGGTTGCGACCGTGGCATGGTTGCCTCCCGTCCGATGGGCATCGGCCAACTTCTTCAACGAGGCGCCGTCGATCAGGGGCAGGTCGCCCGCGCTGACCAACACCGGACCCTCGTAGTCGCTCAGCACCTGCTCGGCCATCATCGCGGCGTGGCCCGTGCCTTTCTGTTCGGTCTGTTCCGCGTAGAGGTACGAGCCGCCGAGCACGTCGCGCATCACGTCGCCACGGTGCCCGACGACGAACGCGATGGGGTCTGCACCCGCCTGACGCATCGCGCGTCCCACCAAGCCGCCCAGCGGCACACCCAAAACGGGCATCGCGCACTTGGGCAAATCCGACTTCATCCGTGTGCCCTTGCCAGCGGCGAGCACGATTCCTGCCAATCGTTCAGTCATGTATGGCCAATCCTGTCCCTATCGCATCCTTGCGCAGGAGGCCTAAAGGATACGACATCGGAGCCGTCGTTGGCGCTGACTGCGTTACCGGGACAGGAACTTCGCGAGCAATTCACGTTGCCGCTCGGTGGCTTCGGGGCTCGCGATCAGCGCGCCACCCTCCGGCACCAGCCCGATCCCGCCGAGCAACTCGTAAGGCATCTCGGCCGTGCTCCTGACCATGCGGTCGTAAAGCGGCCCGAACGCCTCGCCGCCCAACAGGATGAGTTCGGCCCGGATGGCGTCCTCGCCGAAGCCGGGTTTGGGCAGGCCGTACTTGGCGTACATCCCGCGCATCAGGTGATCCAGGCTCTTATCGCCATCGGTCGCGGCGCGGAGCGCGGCATCCAGCAGCAAGCCGATGACCAGGCCCTTGTTGTAGTAACTGAGGTCGCCAACCCCGAAACCACCGTTCTCCCAGGCCTCCCACGAAGCGTCTTCGACCGTCTTGGTGCGTCGCGTCCGCCCGTTCTGGAGCGTGGCGATCTGGCCCGCCATGTTGCCGAGGAACTGCTCGGGAGTCATGAGCCCAGCCCACAGGACGAGCCGGTGCGCATAGTAATCCGTCACGCCCTCGGAGAACCAGAGGTTCTTGGTGCGCACGGGCTTTGTGTAATCGAACGGCCCCAGAACGGCCGGGCGGAGCCGCTTGACGTTCCACGTGTGGAAAAACTCGTGGGCGGCCAGCGTGTCTACGTTGAGCGAACGCGTGTTCCAGATGTTGAGGACCGTGCTCGAGCGGTGCTCCAGGCCGCCGCTGAACGCACCGGGGTCGAGGTGGACCAGGTACAGGTAGCGGGGGAACGGGGCATCGCCCCAGAACCTGATCCCGGCCTCCGAAATGCGCCGGAAGCGTTCGGTCTCGAAGTCGAGATTGGCCTGGATGTCGCCGCGCAAGGTGCTGAAGACAGCCTCGAACGGTTTGCCGCCCGCCGAGAAGGTTCGCCGCTCGAACCGGCCCATCTGGATGGGGTGGTCAATGAACTCGTCGTAGTCGGCCGATTTGTAGCGCCCGTCGCCCGCCGGGTCCATGGCCGTGGCGATCTCCCATCCACGAGGCAACCGGATCGTGAGCCAGTGGGTCTCGGTCATGCGTGTGGGCGAGTAGACAAACGTGGACGGGCCGTTCACAAACGCCTTGTCGCCTTGGATGCTCGCCCCGAAGAATCCCGGCGCCGGGTCGTCCGCGAGCACGCGGTAGGAGAAGCTGATCGGCTCGGCGCCCGGGTTCTGGACCGTCCACTCGCGCGTGCCCGAGCGTTCCACCTTCAGCGGCTGGCCGCTGGCGTCGGCGGCCCGCACGTCCGAGATCTTCTCCTGGTAGTTGAGGATGAAGTAGAACCCGGGGCACCATGCGGGAATCTGAAAGACCTCCTTTTCCGCAGCCTTGTCCAGCCGGACCGACACGCGGTACTGGCGCGCGACCGAGTCCGGCTCGATGGCATAGTGCAGATCGGCCGTGGCCAAGCCGGCGAGAGCCAAGGCGAGAAGGGTTCCAACGGTGCGCATGGTCTTGTTCATACGACGCTGGGGCGCAAGACGACGTGACCACCAGCCCGGCAGATACAATCGCTCCATGAGTTTCGACCACATCCTCGCGCCGTTCGCCGCTTCCATCCAGGCTCGAGTGGGGACGGACCTTCCCGTCCACTCGCCCATTGTCGGCTCGCCGCTGGCCACGCTGCGCGTGGACACGAAGGCGGAGACGACCGCCGCGATCGGCAAGGCACAGGACGCGTTCCTCGCATGGCGAGACGTCCCCGCTCCCAAGCGTGGCGAACTCGTGCGCCGGTTCGGCAACGCCCTGCGCGAGCACAAGGAGGCTCTGGCAGCCCTGGTCACGCTCGAATGCGGCAAGATTCTCGAGGAGGGCCGCGGGGAAGTGCAGGAGATGATTGACATCTGCGACTTCGCCGTGGGCCTCTCTCGGCAGTTGCACGGGCTGACCATCGCCTCCGAGCGGCAGGACCACGTGATGCAGGAGAACTGGCTCCCGCTGGGTCCCATCGGCGTCATCTCGGCGTTCAACTTCCCCGTGGCCGTGTGGTCTTGGAACGCGGCGCTGGCGTGGGTGTGCGGCGATCCCGTGGTTTGGAAGCCTTCGGAGAAGACGCCCATCACCGCACTCGCTTGTCAAGCCATCTTCGAGTCGGTCGCCCGCGAGTTCGGCGCGCCCGAGGGGCTCAGCCAAGTCGTCCTCGGCGGGGTCGAAGTCGGCGAGGCGTTGGTGGACGACCACCGGCTCCCGCTCATCAGCGCCACGGGCAGCACGCGCATGGGCCGCGCCGTCGGTCCCCGCGTCGCCCAGCGCTTTGGTCGCTGTCTGCTCGAGTTGGGCGGCAACAATGCTGTCATCGTCGCGCCCAGCGCCGACCTGAGCGTGGCACTGCCCTCGCTCGTGTTCGGTTCGATCGGCACCGCCGGGCAGCGATGCACCTCGACCCGCCGCGTGATCGTCCACCGCTCGCTGTGGGACGAAGTCTACGACCGGCTGGCGACCGCGGTGCAAACGGTGGCGTGCGCCCGAACGGGCAGCCCGCTCGAGCCGGGCACGTTGATCGGCCCGCTGATTGACCGTGGCTCGTTCGAGGCGATGCAGGCCACGTTGGCCGAGGTCCGCCCGCAAGCCATCAAGGTCTCGGGCGGCGAACGCGTCATGCACGACGTTTATCCGAACGGCTACTACGTGCGTCCAGCGGTGGTCAAGATCGCCGGCCAACCCGACGTCGTGTGCCGCGAGACGTTCGCGCCCATCGCGTTCGTCATGCCCTACAACGACTTGGAAGAGGCGATGGCCGTCCACAACGCCGTCCCGCAGGGGCTGAGTTCGGCGATCATGACCACCGACCTGCGCGAGGCCGAGTTCTTCAAGCGACGCAGCGATTGCGGCATCGCCAACGTGAACATCGGCACCAGCGGCGCCGAGATCGGCGGCGCGTTCGGCGGCGAGAAGGAGACCGGCGGAGGGCGCGAGTCGGGATCGGACGCGTGGAAGCAGTACATGCGGCGTCAGACCAGCACGACCTACTTCGGCCTAACCGCCCCGCAACTGGCGCAGGGCATCCGATTCGACTGAGGGGCGGCGCCCCTACCCTTCGACCGCGCCTCGGAACGTGGGTGTGAATTCGGGGAACACGGTGCTCAGACTGGAGTTGCCGAGGCGCTTCTGAACCACTTCGGCAAGGATGTCCCGATAGTCAATGGTCACTTGCAGGTCCTGGCCTTCGAACAACTGGTCGGGCGCGAGTCCGGGCCATTGGGTCAGCACGCGGTTGCCGATAACGTTGCCGCCCATCAGCCACATGCAGTTGCCGTGCCCGTGGTCGGTGCCATAGCTCCCGTTTTGAGCCAGGACGCGCCCAAATTCGGAGACCACCACCAGGGTGACGCGGTTCATGAACCCGGCGGCCTGCAAATCTGTGTAAAAAGCGCGCAAACCGACCGCAAACGCGTCCATGAGCGAGGCCATTTGGCCGTCCAACGGGAACTGGTACTCGTGGGTGTCCCATCCGCCAAAGTCTATGTGCAGCGCTTCGATTCCCGCCTCGTAGCGGATCAGCGCGGCGGCGGCTTTCAACGACATGGAGAACTCGTTCTCGGCATAGACCGCACCCCCGGCAGGCGTGTAGTTCTGGAAGTTCAGGTTGGCCAACATCTGCAGCGTGGCATCCACGTTGGCGGCGGCGTTGGCCAACGCGGCATCGGCCGCGGCGTAGGCGTTCTGCAACCAGTTCCGGCGTCCTTCGAGCGTTTCGTCGAAGCCGCCGATCTTGTAGTCCTGCAACGTGGACAGCGGAAGGGTCTTGGGGCCGCCTTCCACGGTCAGCGGCACCTGATGGGTAAGCGCGACGCCCCGGACCGGCGCCGCCGGACTCATCGGAGGAGCAGTGCTCAGGTGCCGACCCAGCCAGCCCGTCCACAGGCGCTTGTCCGGCTTGCCCGCCTCCATGAAGTGCTGGGCGTCGAAGTGCGATTTGGTTTCGTCGCGCGAACCGGTCGCATGCACGATGAGCAGGTCGCCCGCGTCGTAGATGGACTTCAGGGGTTGCAGCGCCGGGGCCAGCCCGAAAAACCCGTTCAGGTTGATCGCCTTCTGGGTCGCCGAACTGTCGGGTCGTGGGATGGCGAGCTGGGGCCGAGCCGTGTAGTAGTTCGGCTCCCCAAAGGGGACGCACATGGACAGGCCATCGCATCCGCCGCGAAGGTAGACCGAGACGATGATGTCCCGCTCTTCGCCAAACATCGCGTCGAGCCGATCGCGCGAGGCGAACTTGACGTTGGGCAACCACGAAGGACCTAGGGCGGCCAGGGCGGCGGCCTTCGCGCCGAGCCCCAAGAACCCGCGTCGGGAGAGGGTCTCGTATTCGCTGCAGCCTTTGAATCGCGGTCCACTCATGGATGTCTCTTCAATACCATTGGAAAGTCGGGCCGGCCATGGCGAGTCCAAGGGCCTCGCGGACGGTGTCGGGCGAGGGATTCGACCCCAGGTAGTTCAGCAGCAGCGTCCGCTCGGGTTCGGGAACCGTGCCGCCATAGAGCACTTCTCCAATCCGGCGAACGACGGTTTG
>JACFNW010000036.1:0-8996 GCA_019454665.1 Fimbriimonadaceae bacterium
CGCTCCTCGATTTGCCCGAGAAAACCGGCGGCTTTTGGCTGGCGGGCGCGCTGTTCGCCCTTGCCTTCGCCACCGCCGTCTGGTTGCGCGAGTCGCACACGCAGCGTCCCGTGGCGTCGAGCCACCTCGATGCCAGCGCGTGGCGGCGCATCCCGGGCCCGATGACGATCGCCATGGTCACGTTCGTGGGCATCGGCCTGCCCATGGCGATCGTGAAGCTGTTCGCGTCGGACGTGTTCCGATTGAGCGAGGTGCAATTCGGCCTGCTGGTCGTGCCCGGAGTTGCCGCGATGGCGGGTCTCTCGGTCCCCATGGCCAGACTCGGCGAGCGGCTGGGATCGAATCGGGCCGTGACCGTCGGCCTGTTGGCGTGCCTGATCGGCGTCGCCGGGTTGTGGGGCTCGTCGCTGTTCCTCGATCGTTCGGCCGAATCGTGGTCGGTCACGCCTGCGGCCATCTCCGTTCTCGCTGCGGGTGCTGCGCTGACGGGTTTGGGCTTCCTGCTGGCATTGCCCGCTTGGTACGCGGCGGTCAGCGACTTGGACCCTCAACGACGAGGTGCGAACACGGGCGCGATCATGGCCGCCCAAGGCGTTGGCGCCATCGTGGGCGCAGCGCTCGGTTCGAGCCTGTATGGAGCGGTCGAGCACCTCGGCCCCTTGGGGGCGCGCTACGCACCCTTTGCCGGGTGCGCGATCTGCGTGGGCGCGGGGTGGCTGCTCAGCCTGGCGCTCATGCTTCCTCGGAGTCGCGGGTCTCGAAGTCCCAACGCTTGACCAGCGTCGCCACCGCTCCGACCAAGACGCAACCGCCGCCGATGGCCAACGCCGTGGGCAACCCCGCATAGGACGCCACAAATCCGAGCGCCAACGCACCGAACGGGCCGAGCCCGGAAATGGCCCACACGTGCATCGAGATGACGCGGCCGCGAAGGTTCTCCGGGGCGACCAACTGGAAGATCGTGTTGGTCGTGTTGAACTGCATGACCGTCGAGCCACCCAGCACGGCGAAAATGACATAGGCGACCCAAGGCACGCGAACCACCGAGAGCAGCAGGAGGCAGATCGCGATGTTCACGAGCGCGAGCCGCACCAGCCGTCCCTTGACGTGGCGATCCGTCAGCTTGTACACGGTCACCAGCCCCGTGATCGCGCCGACCCCGATGGCCGTCATGCACCACCCCAAGCCCTGCTCGCCCAGCCCCAGCAGGTCGCGGGCGATCGCGGGCATTTGCGCCAGGTAGGCCAAGCCGAACGTCGAGGTCATCGCCTCGAGTACGAAGAGGGGACGAAGCTTGGGGTGGGAGAGCGTGTAGCGAATCCCGTCCGCCAACAGCGCCTTGATGCGCCACGTCCGCTTCTGCGAGGCGCCGAGGTTGGCCCGGATCGCGAGGACGGCGCTGATCAGGCCGATGTAGCTCAGACCGTTGACGAGGTAGCACATCTTCGGGCCGAACCACGCAAGCATCTGCCCACCCAGGGCCGGGCCCAACACGCGGGCCACGTTGAACGCCATCGCATTAACCGGGACGGCGGCGGCGAGGTCTTCCTTCGGCACGACGCTGCTCACGAGCGATTGGCGGGCGGGCATCTCCAAACTCGAACTGATGCCGATCAGCAGGGCCGCGCCGAGAATATGCTCGTACCGGACGAACCCCTGCCACGTCGCGAACGCCAGGAACAACGCGCAACTCGCAAACACCAGTTGGGTGCCGATGAGCAGGATGCGGCGGTTCACCATGTCCACCACGACGCCCGCGATCGGCCCGATGAACGAGACGGGCACCATGCCCATGAACGAGACCAGGGCCAGCTTCGCCTTGTCGCCCGTGAGGTCGTAGACCAGCCACCCCTGCGCCACGTTTTGAACCCACGAGCCGCAGAACGAGAAGAACGCGCCGAACCACAAGAGGGCGAAGTCTCTGTGGCGGAGGGCGCGCATGACCTCTAGTATGGCGAAGCTACCCAGCGTGGGGTACCGTTCGGATAGCCATGAGCAAGAAGCTGAACCGCCGCGAATTCCTCGCCTCCGCCGCTGCCGCCGGGGTCTCGCTCGCCTCCGCTAGGGTCGTTGCCTCCGAGTCGCAACCCGCCAGCAACGCCAGAACGATGATGGGCGTCGCCGCGCCGAAGATGGACCGCGTGCGCGTCGGGTTCATCGGGGTCGGCGCACGAGGCAGCGGACACGTTCAGCAGATGCTGCTCATTGACGGCGTGGACGTCAAGGGCATCGCCGACCTCTACCCCGACTGGGCCGAGCGCGCCGCCAAGTACTGCACGGACAAGGGCCGGCCCAAGCCCACGATCTACGGCCCCGGAAAGGACAGCTACAAGGCGATGCTCCAACGGGACGACATTGACATCGTCATCATCGCCACGCCTTGGGAAGAGCACGCGCGGATGGCCGTGGACGCGATGAACAACGGCAAACACGCGTTCATCGAGGTGCCTGCGTGCCTGACCATCGAAGAGTGCTGGAAGCTGGTGGACACGTCCGAGAAGACGCGCAAGCTGTGCATGATGATGGAGAACGTCAACTACGGGCGCGAGGAACTGGCCGTGCTCAACATGTGCCGCCTGGGCGTGTTCGGCGAACTCCTGCACGGAGAGGCCGCTTACATCCACGACCTGCGCGGCCAGATGCACGAAGTCGAGCGGGGCACGGGTTCGTGGCGCACGCCCCACTACATGAAGCGGAACGGCAACCTGTATCCGACGCATGGCCTGGGCCCCGTCGCGCAGTACATGAACATCAACCGAGGCGACCGGCTGGACTACCTTTCCAGCATGAGCTGCAACGCCCGCGTCCGCGAAATCTACGCCAAGAAGAACTTCCCCGCCGACCACAAGTGGAACAAGGGCAAGTTCGTGTGCGGCGACATCAACACCACGATGATCAAGACCGCGATGGGCAAGACGATCATGGTGCAGTGGGACGAGCAACTGCCGCGCCCCTACACGCGCCACAACCTGATCCAAGGCACCAAGGGCGTTTGGGGCGGATTCCCCAACCGCGTCGTCATCGAAGGCGAGACGCCCAGCACCGAGCGATGGGTGGAGCGCGAGAACCTGCGAGCCGTCATCGAGAAGTACGACCATCCCTTGTGGAAGCGCATCGCCAACGACCCGGCCAACCAAGGCGGCCACGGCGGCATGGATTTCATCATGCTGTGGCGCATCGTCTACTGCCTGCGCAACGGACTTCCGCTCGACCAGGACGTGTACGATGCCGCCGCATGGACGGCCGTCGCGCCCCTTTCCGAACGGTCGGTCGCCCGACGCGGACAGGTGCAAGACGTGCCCGACTTCACGCGCGGGGCATGGAAGACGGGCACGCCGCTGGGCATCGTGAGCTGAGCCGGCGCCGCGCTAGCGGAGAACCTGCTTCGCGATCACGAGGCGCTGAATCTCGCTGCATCCCTCGCCGATCTCGGTGAGTTTTGCATCGCGCCAGAGCTTTTCGACCAAGTGGGCTTGGGTCATGCCCCGCCCGCCGTGGATCTGGATCGCACGGTTGGTCACCCGGTTCGACGTCTCGCTCGCGAAGAGCTTGGCGTAGGAGGCCTCGGTGACCACCGGCTTGCCTTCGTCGAAGAGCCACGCGCCCTTGTGCAGCAACAGCCGAGCCGCTTCGACTTCCAGGGCGCTGTCGGCGATCATGTTCTGAACGGACTGCATGTCGGCCAGCCTGCGGTTGAACTGCTGTCGCTCCTTGGCGTAGTCCACCATGAGTTCGTAGGCCTTCTCGGCGATGCCGACGGCCATGCCGGCGATGCCGAGACGCCCGCGAAAGAGCAACCCGATCGCCTGCTCGAACTTGCACGGCGTGTGCCAAGCGACGGCATCGGTCAGCGTGAAACGAACCGTGTTCGAAGCCGAAACGCCGACCGTGTGAATGCGCTCGACGACCTGAAACCCCGGCTGGTCGGTCTCCATGAGAAACGCGGACAGCTCGGTCTCGCTGGTTCGGGCGATGACGATGATCAGCTTCGCGCGCCCCCCGTTGGTGATGAACATCTTCTCGCCGTTGAGGTGGTACCGCTCGGGCTGCCCTGGAATCGGGGTGGCGACCGTTTTCACGCGTCGCGCGTCGCTGCCCGCATCGGGCTCGGTCAGGCCCCAAGCCATCGGGGTCGTTCCCGCCAAGACTCCGGGAAGGTACTTCTCGCGTTGCTCGGTCGAGGCGAACGACACGAAATGCGCCGAGCAAAGCGCGTTGACGGCCGCCACGTTCATCGAGAGAGCCGGGTCGCCCTTGGCGAGTTCGCGGCAGGCCTCGACGTAGGTCGTGCACGAATACCCTCGGCCCCCCATTTCGGCGGGCACGGTCATCCCTGTGAGTCCGAGTTCGGCGCAACGCAGCCAGATATCTTCGGGGAACCCACGGTCGGCTTCCCAGGCTCGGGAGTTGGGGAGGACGTAGTCCGCGACCCAGGCGCGGACATTGGCGAGGAACCGGGTCTCTTCTTCGTTGAATCGAGGGATCATGCGTCACCATGCCGGAGCAACGATGCGGCGGCGACCCGATTGTACTGGCTCGCCGCCTCTCGCCGCTGGCCCGGACGCGTCCCTCAGCCTCCGTAGAAGAAGTCGGACAGGTCGGACAGGGTGATGCCGGTGTCGTCGTTCGCGTACCCGACCACGAGGTAGTAGTAGATCTTGCCGAACTCGAGACTCGGCCCCGTGTACGCCAGGCTGTCGTTGTTTGTCCGGGCACTCGCCCAGAAGGGCGTCACGCCGATTGCGGGGTAGCTCGAGAACACGAGCACCTGGTACTGGGTCGCATGGGCGGCACGGTTCCAGCGGAATGTGAGCGGATCGAGCGGCGTGCGAAGGGTGAGTTCGCCCAAGACGCGTGCGGACACCACGCTCGACGGGCTCGACTCGCCGTTCACGCCGTCCGGGTATTGCGAGTTGATCGAGGTCAGCCGGTAGTAGTACGGGTTTCCGATGCGCAGCTCGTCGCTGAAGTCGGCGTAGAACTCGGCGAGCGGGTCGCGCAGGAAGTCCACGGCCTCGAACGGGCCGAAGCTGGCGTTCGCGCGATAGACGCCGTACCCCAGCAGGTTCAAGCTGTCCACGAAGTTCCAGTAGAGGTCAATCTCGATGAACGTCCCCGGAATCTCGCGGCCGACGCCCCCGCGCCGCAGTTGGGTCCGCTCGGGCTTGAGGAGGTTCTTGACGGATTCGAACACGACGCCATCGGCGGACCGCGTGGTGGGGGTGGTCCAGGCCATGGCGCTGCGCATGGTCGGCGCGGGGAGACGGGGATCGCCCGCCTCGCTGAGCACGAAGTTCAGGGTCCGCGTCTCGCCCGCCGCCAGGTTGAACGAGATGTCGTCGCTGACGAAGCCGGGAGCGCTCGCCTGAGCGTAATAGTCCAAACCGGCCTGAAGTCTGGGCAATCGGTATTCGCCCTCGGAGTCGGAGATCGCCACGACGCTCGCCAGCCCTGCGTTGATCGCGAAGATCTTGACGCCCTTCATGCGGTTGCCCGAACGATTGGTCACAACGCCCCGAATCGTGGCCTGCTGACTGGTTCGCACGACCGGGATGTTGACGCTCTTGGTGCGTTCGTTCTCGAACACGAGGGCGACCGTTTCGCCGCTGAACGACACGCCGTCTTGGGTCACTTCGGCGCGAACGGGCACGTCTCCCGTGCGCACACCGTCCAGAATGTACACGCCCGAGGGGTTGGTGAAGCCCTGGGCATCGCCCGCCGTGACCAACGCCCCGCGAACCGGGTTGCCGTTCACGTCGGTGACGTTTCCGGCGACTTGGCCGACACCTGCACCTTCACCACCCTTGCCACCGCAACCGACGATCGCCAAAGCGAGCAGGGACCAACCAAGCCACACGTGCTTCATACCGTGATTGTACGCTTCAACGGGGGTGCCGTTTCGTCCGGGGCCCGACATGTCCCGCGTGAAAAGTCATCGCGATCCCGGGACCCACCGAATCTCTCGGGCTTCCGATTCGTCCACAATGGCAGAATCATGTCCGCCTTGATCGCACTGTGCAGCCTCTTGATCGCGGGTGGAGCGCAAGACGCTCCCATCCAGAAGTTCACGAGCAAAGAGTTGGCCATCGAGCTCGACTTGCCCAAGGATTGGAAGGTCACGCGCCGACGAGGCGGCGAGGTCGAGTTCACGGTCCCCTTGGGCCAAGGCATCTCGCCGGGCGAGATCGAGCTCTTCCCCACCGATTACCGCGGCGAAACCGGCACTTGGCAGACGATTCAAAAGGGCGTGGCCGAGAACATGAAGCACAAGGTCGAGCGGCAGTGGGAAGAGGAACTGCTCGGTGTGCCGCTGTTGCTCACCAAGACCACCTATTCGCGGCGCGATGTGGCCTGGAGCACGCTCACCGGGTTGCTCTACTCGGACCTCCGATTCAAGATCCACTTCCGCGCCTCCGCTCCCGAAGCCGGGTACGAAACGCTCGACCTGCTGTGGCGGCGCGCGCTGGAGACCATCCGCACGACCTCGGGGCAGCTGCCCCAAGCGGGCAGCCCAGACCGCCCCGTCATCTCGAACACGCCTCCCAAACCGCCCAAAACCATGGTGATCAAGGCACCCGAAGAGACGAACAAAGGAATCGTCAAGGCGCCGGTCGTGGTCGAGGCCAGCGATGGCGAGCACCAGGTATTCCTCCGCATTCCCGAGGGATGGACGTCGCTGCGCGACGAGAGCGGGCGACTCTCGCTGAGCCATCCCGACCTGGCCGGTCCCGTCGTGATCACGATCCAGTCCGTGCAGACCGGCGGGCCCCCTCCGCGTGCGATCATGAAGCTCTCGGGCGACAGCCTGCGCCGATACGAGAAGGTGGACCGCCGCACCGAACCCGCTCCAAAAGTCAACCGCGCGGGCAGCGTGCTGCTCTACATCCTCCGCGAAGGCAGAGGCGAGGGTGGTGCGCTTGCGACGATGGACGCGCTCGGCGCATCCGAGGAGAACGGCCGCTATTGGCTCGCGAGCTACACGTCAAAAGCAACCTTGGACCCCAAAACGACGGCGCTCTTGGTCGCCCTGTTTGAAGCGATGAGCGTAGAAACAAGCCGGTGACACTGGTCGTCAGCACGTCGTCCCCGCTGGCCTCGCTCGCTTTGTTTGATGGAGCGGACTTGGTGGCGGCAGCGGAGTGCGGCGAGGGACGCGCTCACCAAACGTTGTTTGGCATGTTGGATCAGGTGCTGGAGGGGCGGCCGAAGTCGGTCGTTCGTACCGTCGTCGCCGACGTCGGGCCGGGCGGGTTCACTGCGGTTCGCATCGGCGTGACGTTCGCCAAAACCTGGGCCCATTTCGAGCGAATCGAACTGCGCGCGATCTCGGCGTTCGACTTGATCGCGCCTTTCGGCAAGGCGGCGATCGGCGTGCGCCGGGGTTCGTATGTCTTGCGCGTTCCCGGCGAGCCGCTGTCCAGCGTTCTCGAAGTCCCCGACGGCGTCCCCGGCCACGGAGTCGGCGTGCTACAACCCACTTACCCACACGCTTCGCGCTACGTCCCTTCGGCCAGCCGTCTCTCGGAGGCACTTTCCTTGGTCCCCGAGTACATCCTGGAGCCCAGCATCTCGACCCCGAAGCGCCCGCTCGGCAGGGGGACCGCTTGAGGTTGGAGTGGCGCTTCGACGTGCCCATGCGGGACTTCGCCATGCTGCGGGTCGGCGGGCGGGCGCAAGCCATGGCAGTCTGCAACACGTGCGACGAACTCGCCGAAGCCGCAGCCGGGGCGCAGAGCAGCGGCACTCCGTTGTTCGTGCTTGGCGCGGGCAGCAACATCGTCCCCTCGGACGCCGGAGTGCCCGGGGCGGTGTTGCTCAATCGGGCGAAGGACATCGCCATCGGCCCCAGCATGCGCGGCAGCGCCGAGGTCGTCGCCGAAACCGGGTGCTCCTTCCAAGAGCTGTTCCTCAAGACCGCGCAGTCCGGACTCCGGGGCTTGGAGTACGCCGTCGGCATCCCGGGCACTCTGGGCGGGGCGCTGGTGAGCAACGCCGGCGCCTACCGAAGCAACGTGTCCGAGTTCCTGACGGCCCTCGAAGTTGTGGACGACGGGCAGCGACGCTGGGTCGAGCCCGCTTGGATGGAGTTCTCGTACCGCGACTCGGTCCTGCGCCGTGACTCCGGCCGGAACGCCGTCGTCCTTCGGGTCAAGATGCGCCTGGAGCGGGGCGATCGCTGGGCGATCGATGAGGAGGCCCGCGAGTACCAGCGCCAACGCATCTCCAAGCAGCCGCCCCAGTCGAGCGTGGGCAGCTTCTTCAAGAACATCGAGGACCCGGCGCTCGCCAGTCGGTTGCCCAACCTCCCGATGCGCCTTCGCGATGCGGGCGTCGTGCCTGCGGGCTACCTGATCCAAGAAGCCGGGTTGGCCGGTTTCGCCGTCGGCGGAGCGATGTTCAGCCACCGGCACGCCAACTTCATCGTGAACGTGCGGCGGGCCACGGCCTCCGACGTCCGCCGCTTGGCCGAAGCCGCCCGCGATGCCGTAGCCTCGCGCTTTGGCGTCCGTCTGGTCGAAGAGGCGCTCTACATCGGCGATTGGTCCGGCTGGAACGGCTGAGGCAACGCGGCGGAACGCGCGATTGGGCCCGGGAACCGCGTAGAATGGTGCATCGGTATCTAGGTGTCCATCATGCGCAAGCTCCTACTCATTCCCTTCTTCGCCTTGCTCGCCGCAGCGTCGTTCGCCGCCGATAAGGACGTGGAAGACCTTTTGGCCAAGATGCGGAACACGTATAAGAACGTCAAGTCCGCCAAGTTCGTCATGGAGGGCACGCTGAACACCGAAGGCGGCGCCATCCCGGTCACGGTTTCCGGCAAATACCTCCAGCCCAACCTTCTGAAGGTCGAGATCACCACTCCAGGCGAGTCGGCCTCGCTCGTGTGCGACGGCGCCAACATCGCGATGCGGTCGCCCGGAATGGACCCCGCGAAGCGTCCCTACACGCTCGACAATCTTGGGCAGGCCATGCCCGCCAACCTCGAAGTCCTTTGC
>JACFNW010000036.1:9006-10793 GCA_019454665.1 Fimbriimonadaceae bacterium
CCGCCAAGGGCGACAACATGGCCGAGAGCAAGCTCTCGCTGAAGAAGGGCGTGAAGTGGAACGGCCAGAGCTGGCTGGTGCTGGAAGAAGAGGCGCCGCAGGTCGGGGTGTACGTCGAGTACTTCATTGACGCGGACAGCAACCTCATCCACCGCACGGTGGTCAAGGAGCTGAAATCCCGCAAGCAGCTTGCCGAGCACAAGCTGAAGTCGGTCGAACTCGGGGCGAAGGCCGAGAAGTCCGAGTTCAAGATCGGCTGAGGGTCGGGCGTCGGCAAGTGGTCGGCCTTGTTGACCGTGTTGACTGGGTTGACTGTATGGACGCGCCCCCTGCCTAACCCCAGCCGAACCTCACCGAACGGCGAAGCCGAACCCCTTACGCGTGGGCATACCGCTGATCCAACTCGTGCCACGTGCCCTCGACGATGGTGCTGCGGATTTCCTGCATCAGCCTCGCGTAAAAGGCCAAGTTGTGCAAGGTCGCGAGGCGAGCGCCGAGCGACTCCTTCGCCTTGAACAGGTGCCGGATGTATGCCGCGCTGTACCGCTCCGTCGCGGGAAACACGGAGCCCTCGTCGAACGGCCCGTCGTGGTCCTCCCACTTCTGAGCCATCCCGTTCACCCGCCCCTGAAGCGTGTACAGGCAGTGGTGGCGGGCCATGCGGGTCGGAAGCACGCAGTCGAACAGGTCCACGCCGCACGCCACGGCATGCACGATGTCGCGAGGGTGGCCGACGCCCATCAGGTACCGCACCTTCTCGGCCGGCAGCAGCGGCGCGGTGTGGGCCACCACCGGGTACTGCAACTCGGTGGGCTCGCCCACGCTCACGCCGCCGATCGCCAGCCCAGCGAACGGCAGCGAGCCGATGAACTCGGCGGATTCGGTACGCAAATCGGTGTGGATGCCCCCCTGAACGATGCCGAACACCGCTTGATCCTCGGCGGCGGCCTCTAGGTTGCGCTTCGCCCACAGGTGCGTTCGGCGCATGGCTTCGACCGCTTCGTCGCGCGTACAAGGGTAGGGTGGGCACACGTCCAGCGCCATGCTGACGTCCACCCCCAGCGACCGCTGAATCCCTATGGCCCGCTCGGGCGAGAGGTGCATGGCGCTGCCGTCCAGGTGAGACTGGAACTGAACGCCTTCGTCGGTCAACTTACGGCGATGGGACAGCGACATCACCTGATAGCCGCCGCTGTCGGTGAGGATCGAGCCCTTCCAACTCATGAAGCGGTGCAAGCCGCCGAAGCGTTCGATCCGCTCCGCGCCGGGGCGCAACGCGAGGTGGTAGGTGTTCGAAAGGATCAGCTCGTAGCCGAGCGCCTCGAGGTCTTCGCTGCCGATCGTCTTGACCGTGGCCTGCGTGCCGACGGGCATGAACGCGGGCGTCTCGACGGTGCCATGCGGCGTGTGCAGCCGCCCCCTGCGCGCTCCGGTCCTGGGGCAGACCGCCAACAACTCGAACCGCACGCTGGCCATGAAGGAGGCTATTGTGGCACTCACGCCTCGAAATCCAAGGGGCCCTCGATGGGCTCGGATCCCTCGGTGGACTCGAGTTCGACTTCTTCGGCTTCGTCGTCCGAGCCGAGTTCCACGACGTCGTCGGGCTGTTTGCGCGCCTCGTGGCGTTCCTGACGCCGTTGGTCGGGCTGGATGGCGTGCGTGGTCAGGATGTGGCTGAGCGGTCGGATGGGATCGTCCACGCTGGAATTGGGCGGTGCGTCACGGGCGTGCGCGCGCGGGCACTCCTGCCCCCTCCGTTCTCATGTGGTTCCGCAAGCGATTGAGCG
>JACFNW010000037.1 GCA_019454665.1 Fimbriimonadaceae bacterium
CACCTGATCGTGGACGTCCGAATTCGCCGCCCGAATGCCGGGGGTCACGATGACCGGCGAACGACCGAGCGCGCCGCGAATCGCTTGCACTTCGTGGGGCGAGCAGACCACGCCGTCCAAACCGCAATCGCACGCCAGTTGGGAAAGATAGACCATGTGGTCTTCGAGCGTCCTCTGGATGCCAAGGTGGTCGGTGAGAATATGCTGATCGAGCGACGTGAGGACGCTGACGCCGAGCAGGATCGGCGCGTCCTCGCCACGGCTTCGGGCTTCCATCGCCGCGGCGCTCATCATCGCCGGGCCGCCCGAGATGTGCATCGTCATCATCCACACGTTGCGGCGAACGGCCTCGCGGACGGCCAAACCGATCACGTTGGGGATGTCGTGGAACTTCAGGTCGAGGAACACGCGGCTCGCCCCCGCATCCTGAAGACGGTCAATCACGTCTAGCCCGTGGTTGAGCGTCAAGGCATGCCCGATCTTGAAAGCCCCGATGTGAGGCGAGAGTCGCTTGACCAGCCCGATCGCATGGTCCAGATCGGCGGTATCGAGAGCGGCGATGACTTTTCGAACCATGAATCCTCCTGTGGCGGCCTACCGGCCCATCATCTCCTATTGTCTCCCATTTGGGACGCCTCCAGTTTCTGAGCCGCGATTGCAGGAACGCCCCGCCGGCTGGCGAAAGCAAATCTCCGGTGTCTCCATTCACGCTTTCCGGGTTCAGCGACGAGATCGCGCCCGACTTGCAGACGCAACTCGACGCAGCCCAACGGTTCGGCCTCCAAGCGGTTGATATCCGGAGCCTTGGCGGCACGAACGTGCTCGACCTCACGTCCGCCCAGACCCGGGAGATCCGCGAAGCGTGCCAAGACCGGGGCCTCGCGATCTACTCCGTCGGCTCGCCAGTCAACAAGGTGCCCATCAGCGAAACGTCCAGGACGTCCGAGATGGCCAAGTTTAAGGTGGCCGTGGAAAAGGCGCACGAACTCGGCACGCCGCGCATCCGCATCTTCACCCCCGAAGCCCCTGAATACCAGCACGACGAGGCGTGGCCGGCGATCCGCGACGCGCTCGACGAAATGCTCGCTTACGCCGCCGAACACGGCATCGTGGTGATGCACGAGAACGACTGGAAGTACTGGGGCGCGTACCCCGCCAACGCCAAGCGCATGTTCGAGGAACTCGCGCCGCGCGGCCTGCGCCTGGTGTTCGATTTCGGCAACACCGTCCTGCTCGGCTACCGGCCGATGGACGACTGGTTCCCGTGGGCGCTGCCCTACTTGGAGTCGTGCCACATCAAGGACGTGGTCGCGGCGACGGGGCAGATCGTCGAATCCGGGGCGGGCGACGGTCAGTTCGTCGAGACGTTCCGCTATCTCGCTGGGCAGGGCTGGGGCGGTACGCTCAGTCTGGAGCCGCACCTGCGGGATGCGGGGCGGTTTGGCGGCTTCACGGGCGCGGAGCGGTTCGGGCTCGCCGTCGAAGCCCTGAGAAACGTGTTGCAGGAGGCGATGACAGCATCATGAGCGTTCGATTCGGAGTCGTTGGTTGCGGGGCCATTCACGGCACCCACTGTGGAGCGTTGCAGAACATCGAGGGCGCGCAGCTCGTCGGCGTGTGCGATATCGAAAAGCCCAGAGCGAAGGAAGCGGGCGAGAAGTTCGGCGTCAAGGCGTATGGCAGCATGAAGGCCATGCTCCCGCACGTGGATGCCGTCTGCCTGTGCGTCCCCAGCGGGTTGCACGCCAAGATGGGCCTCCAAGCCATCGCGGCAGGCAAGCACGTCGTGTGCGAGAAGCCCGTGGACGTCACGCTGAAGCCCGCGATCCAGATGGTCGAAGCCGCGCGTACGGCGGGCGTGAAACTCACGGTGATCTCCCAGCACCGGTTCGGCAAGGCCATCCGAGGCGTGCGCCAAATGGTGCAATCCGGCGAACTCGGCCAACCCCTGCAGGGCGACGCCTACGTCAAGTGGTACCGAACCCAGGCCTATTACGACAGCGGCGCGTGGCGCGGCACCCACAAGCTCGACGGCGGATGCCTAATGAATCAAGGCGTCCACTACATTGACATGATTCAGTGGATCATGGGCGGCGTCGAATCGGTCACGGGCGTCTGTCGCACGGTCGGCCACAACATGGAAGCCGAAGACCTCGCCGTGGCCGTGCTCGAGTTCAAGAACGGGGCGATCGGCGTCGTGCAGGGCTCCACGTGCTTCTATCCTGGCTTCGCCGAGCGGCTCGAAGTGCATGGCACGTGCGGCTCCGTGATCGTCGAAGGCGACCGAGTGAAGCGGCAGGACATCGACCCCGAGGCCGCCAAAGACCCCTCGCCCTACGGCAAGGGAGTGACGGCCCAACCCACTCCGAGCGTCCACACGCAGGGCGAGGAAAAGACGACCAACACGGGCGCCTCCGACCCGTCGGCGATTTGGGGCGAGCAGCACCGGTTGCAGCTCGAAGACTTCACGCGAGCCATCCTCGACAACCGAGACCCGTTCATCACCGGCGAAATGGCCCTAGAACCGCTCAAGGTCATTCTCGCCATCTACCGCAGCGCCAAACTGGGCGGAAGGAAGGTGAAGGTCGGCTCGTGAGGTTCGGGGTCTGCTGCACGCTGGACGAAGCCCCGCAAGCCCTTGAAATGGGCGCGGACTACGTCGAGTTGCCGGCGGCATCGTTCGGGGTGCTCGAAGAGTCTGACTTCGACCCCGGCGCGTACCGAGACCTCTCCGTCGAAGCGACCAACGTGTTCTTTCCGGGCCGAATGGCCCTGATCGGCTACGGCGCGGACGAGTGGCGAGGCTACGCCAAACGGACTATCCAGCGTGCGGCGGCCATCGGCATCGAGATGATGGTGGTCGGGAGCGGCAGCGCGCGCAAGGCACCGGGCGGAGTCGCCCCCTCGCGTGCTGCTTTGGAGTTCATCGGCGTGGTGTCGGAGTTGCAGGAATTCGCCGAGCCCTACGGCATCTCGGTCGCGCCCGAGTCGCTCAACCGGGCCGAAACCAACGTGGGCAACAGTCTGCCGTGGTTGGCGCGAGCCTTGGACCGCGTGGGCGTCGGGTACACGGCGGACTCCTACCACGTGCTCTACGAATGGGACGCCGACATGCGCGAGCGCGATCCCGAGCGGCTCGAACCCACCAGGTTCTATCTGATGGATCAGATGCCGTTCAAGCCCGCGCACGTGCATCTGGCGAACCTGTTCCGCCAAGCGCCCGAGCGCCACGACCCTATGATGCGCGCGTTCTTTGCCCGTTTGCGCGAACTGGGGTTCGATGGGCGCATCAGCCTCGAGTGCAATCGCGGTCCGCTGGACGACTTCTTGCCCGCGGCGCTTGAGGAACTCCGCTCGCTGGCCGAGGTGCCCGCGTGGTAGGCATCGTGCCGGCGGCCGGGAAGGGGACCCGAATGCTCGGCGTCACTGGCGGCGGACCCAAGGAGCTGTTGCCGCTGGGCTCCAAGACGGTTCTGGAACGCGTCGTCGCCGAAGCCTACGAAGCGGGTTGTCATTCGGTCGTCGTGGTCGGCTCGCCCGAAAAGCCCGGCCTGCACGCGCTGGTCCATTCGATGCCCGGGGTTCGCTATGCCGAGCAGTGCCGGCCATTGGGCTTGGGCCACGCCATCGCTTGCTCAGGCATTCGGGGCGAATCGGCGTTGGTGCTCATGGCAGACGCCTTGACCTGGCCCTCGGGAGCGCTGCGCGGCTTGGTTCGGGCCATCGAGGAAGGCGCGTGGGCCGGAGCGACCGTCCGGCGTGTGGCCGATGCCGACGTGTCGCGCTACGGGATGGTGGAGTTCGGCGAGGGCGGGGAAGTCGTTGGACTGTTGGAAAAGCCCGACCCTTCGGCAACGACGAGCCGCTGGGCCGTGGCGGGGCGGTATGCGTTCGGCAAGGAAGCACTCGACGCACTGGCGCACGAGGCCTCGCTCTTCGAGGGTCCCGGCGAACACCATCCGACGCCTTTGCTCCAGCGGGGAATCGCCTCCGGCCACCGTTTCGCCGCCGTTCCGATCGGGGATGCGCGCGTGCTGGACTGCGGCTCGCCAGAGGGCTACCGAGAAGCCTGCGCGGCCATCTGCTGACTGCAAGCGCCGAGACGGCGCGGCTACGGGGTCGGGTGTTGCGGCGTTCATCGTCCGGCGGCCAGCCATCCGTCAACCAAGGTGTGCGGGCGGTTACGACCTGCGTTCGCTTTTCGGCCATTCCCAGTTCGTGTGCCCGGTGGGCAGGTACATTCGGGGCAGCCCATGTCCCAGAAGATCAGCGCGACTGTCGTCGGTGCGACCGGATACACCGGTGCCGAGGCGTTGCGACTCCTCCTCGCCCACCCGAACGTCGGAAGCGTGCGCGCGACCTCCGACCGGCTGGCGGGGCAGCCCTTGCGAACCTCGTGCCCTTGGCTCGACACCGATCTGATTCTGGAAGCCTACGACGCGAAGTCGGCGGCTGAGTCAGACGTCGTCTTTCTCTGCCAAAGCAACGGTGTCGCCATGCGCTTGGCGCCCGACCTGATCGAGCAGACGCGGGTGATTGACCTCTCCGCCGACTTCCGGCTCAAGGACCTCGACGAGTGGGAGGCGTGGTACCGCATGCCTCACGCCAGGCCGGCCGTTTGCGCCGAAGCGGTCTATGGCTTGCCCGAACTCGGCGACCGCAGGAGCATCGCGAAAGCGCGCATGATCGCCAACCCCGGATGCTACGTCACGGCGAGTCTGTTGGCGCTCGTTCCTCTCGAGCGGGCCGGGTTGATCCACGGCACGCCGATCATTGACGCGAAGTCGGGGGTCTCGGGCGCGGGACGCTCGAAGGCCGACACCGAGTACCTGCTCTCCGAACTTGCCGGCTCGCTCAAGGCGTATGGCGTGGTCGGCCACCGGCACACTCCCGAGATCGAACAACTCCTGGGGCGGCCCGTGCGGTTCACGCCTCACCTGCTCCCTTTCCCAAGGGGCATCCACGCCACGATCCACTTTCCGGTCGCCCGCGACACCACGGAGGAGCGGTTGCGCGCCGCGCTCAAGGTGTTCCACGGAGCGCATCCCTTCGTCCGCGTCTGCGACCCCGGATACTGGCCCTCGACCAAGGAGGTGCTGGGCACTAACTCGTGCCGGATCGCCTGTGCCGTGGACGAACGGACCCAGTTGGCCACCGTCGTCTCGGTCATTGACAACCTGATGAAGGGCGCGGCGGGCCAAGCGGTGCAGAATATGAACCTCATGTTCGGACTCCCCGAAACCACGGGCCTTCCCATCCACGGAGTGTGGCCCTGACCATGCCCAAGGGCTTTCTTTATTCCGGCGTGCGCTGCGGCCTGAAGAACAAGCGCCGGGACCTTGGCTTGCTGTGGAGCGAGACGCCTTCGGTGGGCGCGGGCGTGTTCACGCAGAACCTCGTGCGGGCCTCGTGCGTGGATTACAGCCGCAGCGTTGTGGATTCTGGACGGCTCCAGGGCATCGTGGTCAACAGCGGCAACGCGAACTGCATGACGGGCGAGCAGGGCGAGGCGAACACGCGCCGCATGGCCCAGCTTGCGGCCGAACATCTGGAACTGGACAGCGAGTGGATCGCCGTGGCGTCCACGGGCGTGATCGGTCAGCAGATCGCGATGGACAAGGTCGAGAAGGGCATCCGCGAGGCCGCCGTCCATGGAAGCAGCGATCCGCAGCCGTTCGCCGAAGCCATCATGACCACCGACCTCGTCGAAAAGACGAGCGAGATCGCCCTCGGTGGCGGGAGCATCCGGGGTATCGCCAAAGGCTCGGGCATGATCGAGCCCAACATGGCCACGATGCTGGCCTTCATCGCGACCGACCTCGTGGTGGATGCGCCCACGTTGGATCGCGCCCTGCGGGCGGCCGTGGCGAACAGCTTCAACGCGCTCACCGTGGATGGCGACACGTCCACCAACGATATGGTGCTGGCGATGGCGAACGGGGCCAGCGGCCACCAGCCCACCTATCCCGAGTTCGCCCACGCGTTGGAGCAGGTCTGCGTGGACCTCGCCAAGCAGGTGGCCCGCGACGGAGAAGGCGCGACCAAGCTCATCGAGGTCTGGGTGCGCGGCAGCGACGACCCCAAGCGAGTGGCCAAGACGATCGCCAACTCGCCGCTCGTCAAGACGGCCATGTTCGGCTGCGACCCCAATTGGGGGCGCATTCTGGCCGCAGCGGGCCGTTCCGGCGTGGCCTTCGAGCCAACCCTTGCGACCCTGACGTTGGCGGCTTCGGGAAGGCGGCATCTGCTTTGCCGAAACGGAACTCCCCAAACCTTCGACGCCGCTGAAGCGTCTCAAGACCTAAAGGCAGAATCGGTGCGGATCGAGCTCGATTTGGGACCCGGCGAAGAAGCCGTCGTTTACACGTGCGACTTCGGCTACGGGTATGTGCGGATCAACGCCGAGTACCACACGTGACGACGAAGTTGACGCCCCCATGATGACCCGACGCATCCTCATCGGCCTGGTGATCGGGCACATCCTGTTGGCGCTCGCCTATGCCGGTGCGATCCCCTACCGGACGGGAGGCAAACTGCTCAACCAGCCGGGGACCCACTTGGACATCGGCGCGCCCGACGAGCGCCAGCACGCCAACTACGTCCAACATATCCTCGACGGCAACGGCATTCCTGTCTTCAAGCCCAAGGACCCCAACCTTTACGAGTCGTACCAGGCGCACCAGCCGCCCCTTTACTACGTCTTGGCCAGCACCTACGCGCGGGTGCTCGGCGTGTCGGATGTCGCCGACCCTTCGGCTGGCTTGCGCCTGCGGAGCTTCAGCGCGATCCTCGGCGGTTTGGCCGTGTGGGGCCTGTTTTGCCTTGGATATTGGGGGTTCAAGAGCGAACGGATCGGGCTGCTCACCGCCATGATCGGCGGCTTCATGCCGATGATGGTCGGGCTTTCGGCAGCGGTGGGCAACGACCCCATGCTCATCGCGGTTTGCACGTGGACGCTGGCGTTCCTGGCCAAAGCGTTGCGCGAGGGTTGGTGTTTCGGCAAGTCGGTGCCCATCGCGCTGTTGGTCGCAGTCGGCATCTACACCAAGACCAGCGCGCTGTCTCTGTTCATCCCCGTCGGCCTGGCGCTGTATCTCGGGCGAAAGGAGGTCTCGGAATCCAAGACGATCTGGCCCCATGCGCTCCTCGTGTTGATCGGCCCCCTGCTGTTGGCGCTTCCCTGGATGCTCCGAAACAACGGCCTCTATGGCGACCCGTTCGCGATCAAGGCGTTCGGCGAGGCGTTCACGGGGACCATGCAGGCCGAGACGCTCGCAAACCGCGCGGGCGGTTGGATTCCGTACTGGACCGCGGTCACCGAAGGAACGGTGTACAGCTTCTACGGAGTGTTCAGCTACTGGGACATCTTCTTCGACTTCCGCCTCTACCGCATCCTGATGGCGGCGACGCTGATCCTCGGCTTGGGGTGGACGCTTTCGTTCCGGGGCGACAAGGAGACGCGCGGCAGCGGCCTCGTGCAGATCGTGAACGCCGCGTTCTTCGCCACGGTGCTGGCGCTGTTCATCCGGTTCAACATGCAGTACTTCCAGGCGCAGGCCCGGTACCTCTACCCCGCGATCGGCCCGATCGCGTGCGCACTTGCGGTCGGAGCGGCGCAGTTCGGCTACAAGAACCGCCGGCTCACGTTGTTGGTCGCGCTCGGCTTCATGGTGCTTCTGAACGGGTACGTGCTGATGATCCTGCCGGGCGAGTTCGCGGCGCGGGTGGCCCGCGAAACGACCGCCGCGCCCGCACCGTAGCAGACGTTCGGGTTTGGTTTGGCGCATACTTGGCGTCAGAAACCCTCGGGTGACGACCGACCATGATCAAGCTCAACACCATCGCCCTCGCCGTCGCGGCCCTGGCCCTTGTGGTCGGCTGCTCCGCCCCCAAAGAAGAGTCCGCATCCGGCGACTCCAAGCCCACCGAAGCCGCGCCGTTCAAGGTCGCCCTTCTCACACCGGGCCCTGTGAGCGACGCGGGCTGGAGCGCCATGGCCTATCGCGGCCTCAAAGCCATCGAAGTCGAGACCGGTGCGCAGGTCAACAACCAGGAAGCGGGCGGCACGCAGATCAAGGATGCCATGCGATCCTACGCGCGCCAAGGCTACAAGCTCGTGTTCGGGCACGGCTTCGAATACAACGAGCCCGCCATCGAGGTGGCCAAGGACTTCCCTGAGACGGTCTTTGTCAGCAGTTCCGGTGGCCAGACCGCCGACAACGTGGGCGCGTTCCGGTTTTACTTGGAACAAGGCTTCTATCTGGCCGGCGTCATGGCGGCCAAGATGAGCAAGTCCGGCGTGGTCGGCATGGTCGGCGGCGACGACGTGCCCTCGATCCGTTCGACGTTCAAGGCGTTCCGCGCCGGAGCGATCGACACCAACCCGGCGATCCAAGTGAAGGAGGTCTTCACGAACTCGGGTCAGGACATCGCCAAGGCGAAGCAGGCCACGGAGAAGCTGATCGCCGAAGGCGCGGACTTCGTCATCCACCAAGCCAACGCCGCGGCCCAAGGCGTGTTCGACGCGTGCGCCGAGAAGAACGTCTATGCGTTCGGCGCCAACGCAGACCAGAACGACAACCCGAGCGGCCGCGTGATCGCCAGCGCCGTGATCCTCGCCGAACCCGCCTTCGTGGCCCTGGCCAAGAAGGTCAAAGAGGGCGGCTACAAGGGCGGCATCGAACTCATGGGGATGGACATCGGCGCGATTGACTTTGTGGTCAACCCTGCCATGAGGACGGTCATTCCCCCGGATGTGATCACCCTGCTGGACGAGATCAAGGCCCAGATCAAGGATGGGCGGCGAACGGTTCCGAAAGACGAGTTCTGACGCGACCACGATGCAGCCGTTGATCGCCATTCGCGGCCTGTGCAAGCGATTCGGGCCCGTTCAGGCGCTCAAGAACGTGGCAGCGACGTTCGAGGCCGGCGAGGTGCACGCCGTGTTGGGCGAGAACGGGGCGGGCAAGTCCACGCTGGTCAACCTGCTCGCCGGCTTCTTGATGCCCGATGTAGGTTCGCTCGAACTCGACGGCGCGCCGTTGCCCCTGGGCGACCCCGTGGCGATCCGCAACATGGGTGTTGCGATGGTCCACCAGCACTTCATGTTGGTGCCCGAGTTCACCGTCGCCGAGAACTTGGCTCTCGCCCGAATGGGCCGCAGGTTCGAGCGGCTGGAGCCGCTTGAACGCGCGGGAGCCTCGCTTGCGATGGCCGAGCGGTTGGGCTGGACGCTCGATCCCAGGGCCCGCACCGGCGACCTGCCCGTGGGCGTCCAGCAACGCATCGAGATTCTCAAAGCGCTGGGCGACGACCGCCGCGTCCTCATCCTCGACGAGCCGACCGCCGTCCTCGGTCCCGACGAGGTCGAAGAACTGTTTCGCGTGCTTCGCGACCTACGCGACAAAGGCATGGCTATCCTGCTGATCGCCCACAAACTCAGCGAGGTCATGGCCGTGGCCGACCGTGCGACCGTGTTGCGCCGAGGCGAGGTTGTCGCCACCGCGCCGATCGCCGAGGTGGACGAGGCGACGTTGGCGGCCTGGATGGTCGGCGACGTTCCGCCGAGGGCTGAGCGAACCTCGCGCGAAACCCCTGCGAGCTTCCAGGGCCTGCGGCTCTCGGATTTGCAGGTCTCCGGCGACCGTGGAGAAGCGGCGATCACGGACCTCTCGTTGGACGTCCCCCAAGGAGCGATCGTCGGGATCGGCGGCGTGGACGGCAACGGGCAGGTCGAGCTTGCGGAAGCCATCGTCGGCGTGCGGGGCTTCAGTGGGGAACTGGTCTGGGTGCCGCATGGCGAACCCGCGGTCGCCTACATCCCCCAGAGCCGCCAGAAAGACGGCTTGGCCCTCAAGATGTCGGTCCTCGACAATCTCGCCATCGCCGGGCACCAGCGGGAGGACATGCGGCGCGGCCCCTTCCTTAGGTCGCGCGCGTTGGCCCACTGGGGCGGCGAACTGGTGGGCCAGTACGCGATCAAAGTCGGTGCCCTGGAAGACCCCGTGGGTTCGCTGAGCGGAGGCAACCAGCAGAAGGTCGTGGTCGCACGCGAACTGGACCGCGAACCCGACCTCGTCGTGGCCGTCAACCCCACGCGCGGCCTCGATGTGCGCGCGGCCCGGTTCGTCCACGAGCAATTGGCCCAGGCACGGGACCGAGGCGCGGCGGTCCTCCTGATTTCGACCGATCTAGACGAGTTGGCGGCCATGGCAGACGAGACGTACTTCCTGCTCAGGGGCCGTCTGCGCTCCGGCGAGGGGGCCGAGGCGCTCGTGGGGGGTAAGGCGTGACGAAGGCGTTGCTTCCCGCGCTCGGTGCGCTGCTGGGCCTGACGCTGGCACTGGTGCTGACGCTGGTCGTGTTCGGGTTGCCCGTGGCAGACTCGCTTCGCCTGATCTGGGAAGGTTCTGTGGGTTCCTCGGGCGGGTGGATGCGGACGGCGGTCAAGGCGACTCCGCTCATGCTCATGGGCCTCGGCATGGCCGTTGCGTGGCGGGCGGGCATGTACAACATCGGCGGGGAAGGCCAATTCCTGGCGGGCGCCTTGGGCGGCGCAGCGGCAGCCAAATTCTTGACGGCGGTGCCGGCGTTGGCGCTGAAGCCGCTGGTGTTGGCCTCGGGCTTCGTGTGGGGCGGGCTGTTCGCGCTCATCGCCGGGTGGCTCCTCGTGAAGCGGGGCGTGAACGTGGTGATCTCGACCATCCTGCTCAACTTCGTCGCCATCCAGCTGTTCGAGTGGGCGTTGACGGGGCCCCTTCAGGAAGCCAAAGGCCGCACTCC
>JACFNW010000038.1 GCA_019454665.1 Fimbriimonadaceae bacterium
ACAGGGTCCGGACTTCGACTTGTTTGCCGTTGACGAGCGTCACCGTGCCTCTCCAGTCGAGTGCCGGGTTCAAACCTTGTTGCTCGACCCGGTCGCCAACGTCGTCGCGTGTAATCGGGGCAAGGCTGTTCTTCTTGGCATCGAACACGACGAAGTCACCCAAGCGCTCGTACTGGTCCGGTTCCAAGTGCTGCTCCGAGATGCTCGGTCCATCGGGTTGCAGGCCTGGCTTGTAGTTTGGAAACACGTCGGCGGCGCGGAGGCGTCTCAGGTTGTCCTCTCGGATCAACAGCGGGAAGTCAGTATGCCGGAGCAGGAACGCCTCGTCGTACTTCTTCTCGTCGATAAGAATCTTGGAGATGCCGAGGAACAACGCGGTATCGGTGGCTCCGGGCCGAACGGGCAGCCAATACGTTGCCTTTGTGGCCACCGGTCCATATTCAGGCGTGATGGCAACGATGGTTCCTCCGCGCTCGATCAGTTCGATGAAGAAGTGCGACTCCGTCATCTTGTTCTCAACCAGATTCTTGCCGACCTGAATGTGCAACTTGCTGTTGCGCAGGTCGTTCATGTCGCAGTCCGAAGACTGGAGTCCGTGAACGAACGGGAAGCCTGGTGATTGGTCGCCGTGCCAGGTGTAGTTGGACCACTTGCGTCCCCCCAATGCCGCCTTCTCGTCAACGCCGCGAACGTGGTGGTCGAGGAGGGCCATCATGTTGCTGAAGCGGTACAGCCCGTACTTGCCGATGAAGCCAAGCACCCCCATGCCTCCACGGCATTTGATCGTTCTGGTTCCAGCTCGGTGCATGGCCTCCAACATGGGCTCGGGATAGCCCTCCGAGGCGAGTTTGGCGTACCCCTCGTCACCGCTGTAGTGTGCTGCGATGGCGCTGAAGCCGGCAGCCGCAAGACGGAACGCCTCGTCCCACTCGAGCTTGATGAAGGTGTCTTTGCCCCGAGACGTGAATCCGTACTTGTCGCGAAGCTCGGCGGTCAGATAAGGGAACCCATCGTCGGCCCATTGTTTCCAACCTCGGCGGACCATCGGGTACTTCAGACGGTAGGGACCGTATACGCGCCTGTGGATGGTGTACCCCTTGTTGCACCCTCGCGGATGCCAGTGAGCCGAAGCCGTGTTGCCATCGAGGTCGGCATATCGGGAGACGTCGTAGGCGGGCTCGATGCGCGTCACCACGCCGTTCCGCTCGACTCCGATCATGCGGCAGGCGTGCGTACAGTTCGGTGAACACACCCAACTGAACCGTCGGTCGTAGGCATATTGGTCCCGATAGTAATCCTCCCACCCGCGGTGGGGATAGAACGCGATCGGGTTCTCGATGCGTTTGTTGGCTCGAAGCCAGGAAAAGGCGAATTCGCCAACTAGACCAGTTCCAGCGGCTGCTCCAGCGGCGATCAAGAAATCTCGGCGGGTGACTTTGCTCATCGTACAACCCCCTTTGCCGCCAAGCGAGCGTCGCGCGCGTGGTTTGCCTTGAGGCTCCGTAGCGTCGCAGACGTCATACAAGAGCGAAACGCCTGCTCGGCGTCCCGCAGCGCTCGGTGCATAGGGCACAGCTTGACTCGGTGACACGGATTGCCGAGCGGACAGCCCTCGGTCATGCGGATTGTTTCGACGGCGCTGGCGATCTCCCAGAGCGAGCGGTCGAGTGCGGCGGGATTGAGGGCATAGCCGCCTGTGCGTCCTGGCTTGGATGCGACGATTCCTGCGCGGGTGAGGTCACGCATCACCTTGGCGAGATAGTCCGCTGGCACCTGAGTGGCCTCGGCGATCTGCTTCACTGACTGCGCCTCGCCCGGTCGTTCGGCCAGATGCGCGGCCGCCCGAAGGGCATACTCCATGGTCAACGAGAGCACGTTCCGAATGATACTCAAACACGGATAAACATATCCAGATATCCGTGAAAATTTCTTGTAGAGATTTCTTGAGTCGCCGAAGGCCTTGACTGGCCCGTCAGACTCGGCCCGCGACGCGGCGTCTGGTACCTTCTGAACCGTGCCCATCCTCGACGCCGACGCCGTCCTCGAAGCCCTTCGCGCCGTGCAAGACCCCGACCTGCACCGCGACATCGTCACGTTGGGGTTCGTCAAAGACATCCGCATCGTCGGCGGCGAGGTCTCGTTCCAAGTCGAGCTGACCACGCCCGCCTGCCCCGTGAAGGACCTGCTGAAGACCCAATGCGAGGTCGTCGTGGGCGCGTTGCCCGGGGTCGAACGGGTCGAGGTCGAAATGACGGCCCGCGTGCGCGGAGGCGAATCCAAGCCGGACGTCTCGCTGGCCGGAGTCCAACACGTCATCGCCATCGCCTCCGGCAAGGGCGGCGTGGGCAAGAGCACGGTCAGCTGCAACCTGGCCATCGCCTTGGCGCAGGCCGGGGCCAAAGTGGGCCTTCTGGATGCCGACGTCTACGGCCCGAGCATCCCGTTGATGATGGGCGCGCAGAACGAGCGCCCGATGACGCGCGGCGAGAAGATCGTGCCCATCTACCGCTACGGCATCCACCTGATGTCGCTGGGGTTCCTTTTGGAAGAAGGCCAGGCCGTGTTGTGGCGGGGCCCCATGGTGGCGGGCACGGTGAAACAGTTGCTGACCGACGTGGATTGGGGCGAACTGGACTACCTGATCGTGGACTTGCCCCCCGGAACGGGCGACGCGCCGATGTCGCTGGCGCAATTGGTCCCCTTGACCGGGGTTGTCATCGTCGCCACGCCCCACCACGTGGCCGCGAACATCGCAGGGAAGTCCGTGCAGTTGTTCCGCCGTCTGAACGCGCCCATCATCGGCGTGATCGAGAACATGGCCGAATTCGTATGCCCATCGTGCCAGACAGTCTCGCGCATCTTCGCCGGCCTTTCGGGCGAGGAACTGGCAGCGCGGTTCGACGTACCGTTTCTGGGCTCGATTCCGCTGGACCCGGGGATCAGTCAAGCCTCGGACGACGGTGTGCCGCCGCTGGTGGCCGACCCCTTCCGCGCACCCTCCCAGTGCTTCCGCGACTTGGCGGGCAAGTTGGCGCAGCAGGCGAGCATCCGCGCGCTCGCGCAAGAAGCATCCTGATCCGTACAGGACTCTAGATTCAGAGGGTGTCGTCGCGAAGTCGCTTGGCCCGCTCGATGACTTGTTCGACCAGTTGTTCCGTCAAGTGGAAGGTCGTGTCGGCGAGTCGGCCGAGCGAGTCCTGGATTTCTGCAAGCCCGCTGGCATGGGCTTGGCAAAGGACGCCGAGTGTGCCGACGACCTGCACTTGCATGCCGCGTGCAATTGAGCGAGCCCGCTTGTCATCGGCGAGGAGCAGTAGGTCGAGTTGCCGCGCCAGATCAATCGCGGCGCACTCTCCCTTGCCCAGGCCAGATATCTGGAGGTGCATCCCATCTGGAGCCACAATTTGGAGCCCGGTCGGATGACCGAGGATCCACTCACGAACTCGGTCGGGGGTTCGGCGGTGCAAGAGTTCCTGCGCGACCGCATCGGGAATCAACACACACTCGAACAATCCGGTGATCAGGTCTTCGCAGCCGATTTGAACAAGGTAGTTGATCGGCCCTGTATCGGAGACGGCATTCACCGCTTGGTTTGTGCCAGGTCGAGTGCCGTCAGGTCGCCTTCGAGATCGCTTGGAGGCAAATCGTAGGTAAGACCGCGAGCCCCAAAAAACACCTCCCGATCCGCGAAGTCCAGTCCGAGCAGTTCGCCGCCGAACCCGCGACTGACGATGCCCTGACGCACCGCCTCGACAACAAGGGCCTCGAAAGCAAGGCGAGGAATGTCCGCATCGGTGCGGTGACCTTCGAGTGCCGCTCGAAAGGCATCGGGGATTTCAAGCTGGATGACGCTCTTCACGGTGATTGTCCGAACACCTCTTAGACGCCAGCCAGCCGACCGAGGGAACGCATACGTCCCTGCCGTACAATGGTCGTATGTCGAATGCCATCCGCGTCGGGACGTTCGTCGTCGTGTTCTTGGCGTTGCTCATGGGCGCGTTCGTGGCGCTGGGCCGAAACCCGCTCGGGCCCAAGCCGCTCGCTTACTACGCCGTGTTCGCCGATGCAGGCGGCGTGGTCTCGGGAACGGCCGTCCAGATGGCCGGCGTCAAGATCGGGCAGGTCGAGCGGGTGGAACTGGTCGGGCCGAATCAGGCCCGGCTGCACCTCGCCATCGAGCCAGGGATTCAGATACCGGCGGGTAGCGAAGCCCTGATCGCCACGTCGCTCATCGGCTTTGGCGAGAACCCGGTTCAGATCGTCGCGCCCCAAGGAGCCACCGCCTTCCTTGCCGCGGGCGATACGATCCAAGGCAAGAAGGGCAAGGCCCTCGACAACCTCCTGCCCGGTGCCGACGAAACCCTGAAAGAGCTGAACATGACCCTCGCCGCCGCCCGCGGCCTCATGGAAGACAAGGCGCTAAAGGGCCAGATCGAGGAGTTGCTGGCGACATCCACGGCCACGCTCGCGCGTTTCGAGAAGCTCGCGGCCAACTTCGACGGGCTTGTGACCGAGAATCGAGGCTCCATCAAAACCGCCATGGCCTCGGCGAACAGCGCCATGGCCGAGATCAACCGAGGCACGCAGATGCTGACCGCACTCCTCGCCGACCCCAAGTGGCAGGATCAGGCCAGGGCCATGCTCGCCCAACTCAACGCCACGGGCAAGAAGGCCGAGGACCTCATTCTGAGCTTGGACGCGTTTGTGAACGACCCCGAACTGCGCGAACCGCTCCGCCGCACCATGGCGAACGTCGAGACGATCACCCAGACGGGAACGCGCGCCGCGGCCAACGCCGAGGAGATGACGGCGAACGGCGTCGTGCTCAGCCAGAAGGCCATCGAACTCGCCGACAACGCCAACGCCATCGCCGAGGAGGCCAAACTCGTCGTCAAGAAGATTCAAGACTTCTTCGAGAAGGTGCCCTCGGGGGTCAAGATCGAGCCCCAGTACCAGATGGACTTGGCGCGCGAGACCCACCCCAACTACTGGCGGACCGACTTCAGCGTGAAGGTGCCGGTCCGCGATGTGAACATCCACGCGGGCATTTTCGACGCGTTCGAGTCCAACAAGCTCAACCTGCAGATCGGAAAAGACGCGACGTGGGGCGAATGGCGGTATGGAATCTTTGCCAGCAAGCCCGGGATCGGGGTAGACTATCGGCTCGCGCCGACGACCTCGTTGCGCGGGGATTTGTTCGACATCAACAACCCGCGCCTCGATCTGCGTCTGCGTCACGAGTTTGGACGCGAATACGTGGGCTGGCTCGGCGTCAACCGGATCTTCAACGACAATGCGGTGACGCTGGGCATCGGCGTGCGTCGCTAGGAAGCACGAACAATGAAAGTGATTTTGAATCAGACGGTGCCGAAGGTCGGCAAAGAGGGTCAGGTGGTCACCGTGGCCGATGGCTTCGCGCGCAACTACCTCTTCCCGCGCCGCCTGGCCATCGTGGCGACCAAGGCGCAGGTTCAAGCGCTCGAGCGCCGACAGGCCCGAGTCCAGGCCAAGGTCGCCGAGCAGAAGTCCTCGGCGGACTCCCTCAAGGCCGAACTGGAAGGCAAGTCCGTACGCATCGCCGCCAAGGTCGGCGCCGATGGCGGCCGCCTCTTTGGTGCGGTGACGGCGAGCGACGTCGCCGAGGCCATCAAGGCGCAACTCGGTCACGACGTGGATCGCCGCAAGGTGGCCCTCGTCGAGCCCATCAAGCGCCTGGGCGACCACCAGGTCTTGGTTGACCTGCACCGCGACGTGGACGTTCACCTGACCGTGACGGTCTTCGACAGCGAAGCCCCGGCGACAGAATAAGCCCTAATCACCTTCGATGTCGGGCGCTGGCGGCGGCGATTGGCTCAGCCCCCGCGCCCGATCTTTCAGCGTCTGGCCCACAGCCGAACCTCCACCCCGAAGGCTCTCGGTGCCCGTGACCGGCGCAACGCCGCCCAAACCGGGCGAATGAACCTGAACGCCCGAGCCGGAACCGCCCTGAGCGGCCGGTTCGCTGACTGGTTTCTCAGCAACCGGAGGCTCGCTGGCGGGACGGCATCCCAAGCCCAAGGCAAGCAACGCGAGGATCGTCCATCGGTGCATGTCGGGTTTTTACCCCGTCACAGGTCGCGCCACAGTCGTCGCACGCCATCCTTCGAGAAGTAGGCGAACGGGTGCCGCTGCCGCAAGAGCCCCGCAACGGCCAGGTGAATGGCCGGTCCGGCGACGGCCGCTACCCCCAGGGCTCCTCCGAGAGGGATGGGCAGGAGCGAGCAAGCCCCCATTACCGCACCGCTAGCCACGGTGGCGCACACCGCGCCGGCCAGTTTCCCGCGTTCGCTGGAACCGGGAGGGATGAGGAACAACGCGGCAACGACCATCGGGCCATAGATCGCCAATCCGCCCCATGCCAGCCAACGCACGACGGTCAACAGGTCCAGCGACGACCAGTTCGCGTAGAGGCCGACACCAGCGACTCCATAGGCGGCCACCCAACCATAGACGGTAAGCGACGCGCGCCCGATCGCCGTCAGCGCCGATGCCGCGAGCATCCCCACAGCCCGCGTGGCGTAGAATCCGCACACGATTTGAAGCGCCGGGATCGCCCCTGCGAACGCCCCCCCATAGAGGAACAGGATGATCGGCTCGGCAAACAGCGCCATGCCCGCATAAAGCGGCAGGGCAAACAAAACGGCTACGGAGACGCTGCTCCACAGGTATTTTGCGGCCCGCGCTCGGTCGCCGGGTTCTCCGCTCACGGCAACGTACATCGTGCGGTTGAGCGGGATGGTCACAAACTCGACGGGACGGAGGGCCAAGTTCCTCGCCACCCCGTTGAAGCCGGCGGCGGCCTGTGTCAGGAATCGTCCGATCAGGATTTGGTCGGCCAAGTTGTACAGCGTCCACAGGATGTTCGAGAACAAGAGAGCGTTCGATTTGCGGAACACGTCCCCGACCAACGGCAGATCCCAGGCCGGCTTGGGCATCGGGGCGTAGCGGTTGGTCATCGCCACAAACAGCACGGTCCGCAGGGCCAACTGCACCAACAGCGCCTCGAACCCCCACCCGGCCCCAACCAACGCGAACGCGACCACATAGGAGATGGCCGATGGCACGATCTCGGTGAGGCTTGTCTCGCGGAAGCGGCCCGCCTTGAGCAAAGCGGCGGTGGGCACCGAAGTGAAGGCGTTCGCCAAGAGGACGGCAGCCGCCACGGGAATCGCCCACGGTTCGGACTGGAACTTGAACCAGACTCTCAGCCACGGTTCGGCCAGAGCCATCGCGCCCGCCATCGCTCCACCGGTGAGGATCGCCACGGTGGCATAGGCGCCGCGCCGCGCATCGTCCAACTTCTCGTCGGCGACGAATGTCAAGGCGAGTCCCGCGTCGCGAAACACATCGAACACCGCGATGAGCGTGAGCAGGACGGAATAGAGGCCGAACGTCTCCGGGCCCAACACCCGCGCGATGAGGATGCCGAACACGGGCAACAGCGCCCGCGACACCACGGTCGAAAGCAAAGTCCAGAGGAATCCCGAGGCGAAGGCGCTGCGGTCCAAGGGCTCGTCCAATGTACCAGCGAATCAGACCGCCGAAGCGGTAGCATGGCCCCGATGTTTCGCACACGGACGGGTGGGTTTCCCATCGGCTTTCGCCGAGGATGGTCGGATTGGCAGAAGGATTTGAGCGGTCTCGCGGCTTGGGCGTCTTCGAACGGTTTCGCTCTGATTGACCTGGGCGGCGATGCCGACACGTCCGCTCCGACCGTCGCTTCGGCGGGATTGGGCATCGGGTCGGCCGATCTGCTCGATTGGAACGCCCTGTTCTCGCACGACGCCGGCGAACGAGCCGAAGCCGTGGCCAAGAACGCCGAGTACTGCCAACGGTGCGCGGCGCAAGGCATCAAGAACTTCTTCGTGGTCGTGTTGCCCAAGGACCCCTCGCGCAGCCGAGCCGAGAACTTTGGCCACGCCGTCGAGGGCTTCGCCGCCCTGTGTCCGAGCCTGGAGCAGTGCGGCGGACGCGTGGCGATCGAAGGCTGGCCGGGACCCGGAGCGCTGGCTTGCACGCCCGAAGGCGTCCGTGCTTTGTTCCGCGAGGTGCCGTCCCCCGCGATGGGCCTGAACTACGACCCCTCGCACCTGCTTCGGATGGGCATTGATCCCGTCCGCTTCCTCAAGGAGTTCGCCGGTCGCGTGGCGCACGTGCACGGCAAAGACACCGAATTGCTGATGGACGGGCTGTACGAGTACGGGTCGGAGCAGCCGCCCACGTTCGGCAAGCCCCTCGGCTTCGGGGGCATGCACTGGCGGTACTGCATTCCGGGCCACGGCCATGTGCATTGGCCTGCGGTGATGGCGGCACTGGTCGAGGGCGGCTACGCGGGCGGCATCGGCATCGAACTCGAGGACGCGTACTTCAACGGCACGACCGAGGGCGAACAGACGGCCCTGCTGGCTTCGGCGGCGTTCCTCGCCTCGGTGTAGTCCCCGTCAAGGATCGGTAAAGTCGGGTAGCTTAGGAGCCTCAGCGTGAACTCGTTGCTCGAACCCGAAACAGAGCTCGCCGCCCTGCCGCCGAAGATTTCGGCGCGCGGGCTGTCGTTCTTTTACGGCAAGTCGCAGGCGCTGAGGGACGTCAACCTGAACATCCCGGCCAACCGGATCACGGCGCTGATCGGCCCCTCGGGGTGCGGCAAGTCCACGTTCCTCAGGTGCCTGAACCGGATGAACGACCTGATTGACGGCACGCGGCTCGAAGGCGAGGTGCTTCTGGACGGCCAGAACATCTACGCCCCTGGCGTGGACCCGGTCGAACTGCGGCAGACCGTGGGCATGGTGTTTCAGAAGCCGAACCCGTTCCCGATGTCCATCTACGAGAACGTCGCGTACGGGCCAAAGCACGTGCTCGGCGTGCGCAAGAAGGACGAGATGGACGCAATCGTCCAGAAGTGCCTGGAGAAGGCGTACCTTTGGAACGAGGTCAAAGACAAACTCCGGGACAATGGCATGAGCCTCTCGGGCGGCCAGCAGCAGCGTCTTTGCATCGCGCGGACCATTGCGGTCAACCCCAAGGTGATCTTGATGGACGAGCCCTGCTCGGCCCTCGACCCCATCGCGACGCAGCGTGTCGAGGACTTGATGCTCGAGTTGCGCCGCGACTTCACGATCGTTATCGTGACGCACAACATGCAGCAGGCGCAGCGGGCGAGCGACTTCACCGGGTTCTTCATGCTGGGGCGGCTGGTGGAGTTCAACACCACGCAGAACATTTTCCTCGTGCCCCAGATGAAGGAGACCGAGGACTACATCTCCGGCCGGTTCGGCTGATCTGGATTCTAGGAAGGCACGCTCCGAGCCAGTCGGCTGAGGCTTGTGACCCGTGCAGATTTGCTCGACCGAACGTCTATACTCAGTGTATGCTGATCACTGAAGATGAGATTAGGAAAGCGGTGTCAAGGGCCTTTGAAGGTGCCGAAACACAGTTGAAGCGCGAACCGCCCCACCGGATTTGGGGCTACATCATCTGGGGCGGGTTTGAGAACCTGGCCCCAGAGGAGCGCTATCGCGAAGTCGATGCAAAGGTTCGCACGCCACTTGGCCTGCGTGTGGCCAACCTTGGTGTACTTATCCCACTCACCCAGAAAGAGGCGCGGAAGGGCTTGGTCGGTTGAGTCACACTAGTGGTCTTTCTCCTGGCTTGTTGCCGACGGTTCAAGCGTGGTTGCCCTCCCGCGGCAATGTAGTGAGCGTGGCTCACTATACATCCATTGCCAGTTTGCCCAAGCTGATTCCTTCGGGTGCCAAGGGTATCGAGTCGCTCTGGGCTACTCCTGTGCAGTTTCTGAATGACCGCGAGGAACTCTCGCATGGTCTGCAAGTTCTCGATTCGGTTGCCAATATGAAGCCGAGGTCTTCCGAATTCGTACGCGGGGTGATCGTGGAGCTCCTGAAGACCCAAGGTTCAGTTGAGTCGGACGCATTCCAGGTCAGCTTCAGTGCCGAACACGATGACTTAGGACAATGGCGCGGATATGCCAGCGATGGCATGGGTTGCTCGGTGGTGTGTTCTCTAGGGGACTTGGACCGAATTGGTGACATTCGCGGGTTCGTTATCTATGGAGACAAGAAGCAGAAGGCATTTGCTTATAAGGTTCTGAGCAAATTGAGGAAGAACGATGCCAGGGATGAGGTGAAAAAGGCTTTAGTGGCTGCAGCAAGTTTCATGAAACACCGTGGATTTGAGTCGGAACAGGAATATAGGATTCTAAAATTCTGCTCGCCTGGAGATGTGCTTTTCAGGGAGTCAAGGGGCCGATTGGTGCCATATTGCGACATCGTGGATCTTGCCAAGGCATCGCTGGTACCAACCAAGGTGATCATCGGTCCAGGATGGCAGTTGTCAAGACTATCAGGTGACGAGTTCTACCGGCACCATCTGACCTCTGGCGTCAGTCGGTTGTTGGAGTTGCGCAATCTGCCCCTAGTGCCCATTGAGCCGAGCTCGATTCCCTACGACCCGCGATGACTTACGGAGCCTTCAGACCCAACGACCGAGCCACCACGGCGTCCCAGACCGGCTTCCCATCCTTCATCTGCCGGTTCAGGCCGAAGCCCTCGTCCCAGCCCCAAACGGACCAGCCCACCTTGTTCTCGGCCAGAATCTCGCCAAAGTCCTTGAACCAAGCCGCGCGAGACGCCTCGGGAGCGTAGGGTGGGAAGACGCCGAACTCGCCGCAGTAGAGCGGC
>JACFNW010000039.1:0-9944 GCA_019454665.1 Fimbriimonadaceae bacterium
ACGACGGGCAGGTGCTTCGTCTGCTCTCGGGCACGGATCCGTGCCAAGACGTCTTGGCCGCTCGGGAGCGGGATGTTGAGGTCGAGCAACACCAGATCAACCCCGAGCGAAGGACCATCCACCTCGAGGAAGGTGAGTGCGTCGCGCCCTGAATGAGCCAGAAAAAGCTCGGTTGAGGGAAATTCTTTGGCGATGACCCGTGACACGAGAACCTGAGTTTCAGGGTCGTCTTCGATCAGCAACAGTCGCGGGCTCGCCATACAGCCGATTATGCCCTAAAGGAAAGGCGGGCCGCCGACTGCAGGATTGGGAACTGGATGGAAGGGCATCCTGGCGCCAGCTGGCCCGTTGCTGTGCGTGGTCCGGAGTTCGGTCTCCTCCACTCTTGCTCTCCACCGAGAATGGTTGGCGATGGGCGGGCTGGGGTCAGTGGCAGACTTGCGGATCGGGGAGCAAGTTGGCGCGTTGCGCCCGCCTCACGGCCAGTCGCCGCGTTGGATGAGCGTGGCGACCCTCTCGATCTCGGAGCCCAAGGGCCGATCCACCGTGACGCAGGGCACGGCCCGTCTCACGCGCTCCAACGCCAAGGCTACGCCGCGACCGGGCGTCAGAGGCTTGCGGAACTCGAGTCCCTCGGCAGCCGCAATCACCTCGATGGCAAGAATCCGTTCGACAAGCGCCACGATCTGCTTTAGTTTGATCGCGGCGGTCATCCCCATCGAAACGTGGTCCTCCCGCGCGCCAGAGGTCGGCACGTTGTCCACGCTGGCCGGGTGGGCGAGCACCTTGCACTCGTTGAGCAGTGCCGCAGCGGTGACCTGCGCCATCATGAACCCGGACATCGTGCCCGGGTGGCGCGTCAGAAACGGCGGCAAACCCTCGCTGGTGTCCGGGTTGACGAGCCGATCGGTGCGTCGCTCCGAGATCGAACCGAGATCGGTCAGCGCGATCGCCGCGTAGTCCAGAGCCAACGCGATCGGGGCACCGTGGAAGTTGCCGCCCGACACCACGTCCTCGCCCAAAACCAGCGGGTTGTCGGTCCCCGAACCCGTTTCGATCCGCAATACCTCCTCGACATGGGCTAGCGCGCCACGAACGGCCCCGTGCACTTGCGGCATGCACCGCAGACTGTAGGCGTCTTGAACGCGGGGGTCGTCCAAGCGGTGCGACTCTCGGATTTCGGAGTCTTCGAGCATGTCGCGTTGGATGTGCGCGGATTCGATCTGCCCCGGATGAGGCCGCAGGTCGTGGATGCGTGGGTCGTGGGCGGCAGGCGTTCCCATCAGGGCTTCGAGCGACATCGCGCCCGCCGTCTCCGCCGCGTGCAGCGCTCGCTTTGCACGGGCCAGCGTCAGGCAACCGACGGCGGTCATCGCTTGGGTGCCGTTGAGCAGAGCCAGCCCCTCTTTCGCTTCGGGAGTCAGCATTGCGATCCCTCCTTGCGTCAGCACCTCGTTCGACGAGCCCTCCCAGCACGGGCCTTCGCCGATCATGGCCAGAGCGAGATGGGCCAGCGGCGCAAGATCCCCGCTCGCCCCGACCGAACCGCGCGACGGCACGACGGGGTGGACTCCCACGTTCAGCATGGCGACGATCTGTTCGGCGACGCGTGGCCGAGCGCCGCTCACGCCTTTGGCCAACACGTTGGCGCGGAGCAGCATCATCGCGCGCGTCTCTTCGACGTCAAGCGGCTCGCCCACGCCGACGGCATGGCTTCGAATCAGGTTCAGTTGGAGCGCGCGCAACTCCTGGGGGGCGATGCGAACGTCGGCCAGCCTGCCGAATCCCGTGTTGACGCCGTAAACCGTGTCGCCGCGCTCCAGTATCCGCTCGATAACGCCACGCGATCGCTCCATCGCCTGAATCGCGGAGTCCGAGAGAGACACGGGGAGCCGGTCGCAAGCCACCGACTCGATCTGCTCCAGGGTCAACGGCGACCCGTCCAGCATCAACATGGGCGAGAGTCTACCGATGACCGTGCCCCAACGCGGCCCGGGACGTCACAATCTGTTGAGCCCATGCGATTCGTCCTCGGTTTTCTAGCGTTCGTCGGCCTTGCACTTTCCCTTCACGGATGCGGCGGGGGCGGCGGCGGCGGCGTGCAGACGTCGCTCGTGTTCGAGGCCGCCTGGGTCGGCGCCGCGGGAGGCGTGAACGGGCGTTCGATGCGCGTCTCCCTTCTGGACTCCGCCGGCAACCTGGTCGGTGCGACGGCCCTGCTCAACGAGAACCCCGATGGGTCGTCCCAAGCGATCGCCGCGACGCCCGGCAGCTACCGCGTGTTGGCCGAGCTGTACTCCCAGCTCGACCTCGGCGGCACCAAGGTCGGTCAGATCGAGACCCTTGTCGAGCTTTCTGGAGCCACCCGCTTGCGAGCCGCTGTCGGGACGCCGCTGGCCTCCTTGCGGGTCACGCCTTCCTCCGCCGAAGTCGAGGCCCAGTTCAGCCGCCAGTTCTATGCCGCGGGCTTTGATGCCGCCGGGCGCATGGCGTTCACCGAACCCGGCTCGGTCGCTTGGACCGTGCTTGGCACGGGCGCGACGGTCGGCGACGACGGGCGCTGCATCGGCGAGATTCCGGGCACCTACACCATCCGAGCGACGCATGCCTCTTCGGCGACACAGGGCGCGGCCACCCTCACGGTCAAGCCCTTCGTCACGAAGCGCACCAAGTGGACGGTGATGGTGTTCCTCAACGCGGCCAACGACCTCTATCGGTTCTCAACGCTCAATGTGAACCAGATGGAGTCCGTGGCGCAGAACCCCGACGTCCGGTTCGTCTTGCAGTGGAAGCAGAGCACGTCGCGCTACCCGGGGTCCACGTTCGACGGCACGCGGCGCTATCTGGTCAAGCCGGACACAACGAGCGCCATCGCGAGCCAGATGATGCAGGACATGGGCGCGGTGGACATGGGCCGCCCGGAGACCATGCAGGCGTTCATCCGCTGGTGCAAGACCTACTTCCCCGCCGACCGTTACGCCTTGGTGGTTTGGAACCACGGCAACGGCTGGCGGCGCTCGGCTGAACTGGGGCGTGCCGTGAGCTACGACGACGAGACGGGCAACGCGATCCAGATCTGGGAGCTTCAGCAAGCCATGGGTGGCGAGAAGGTGGATATCTTCGCTTGGGACGCCAGCCTGATGCAGATGGTCGAAGTCGCCACCGAAGTGGCCGATCAAGCCAGATACGTGGTGGGCAGCGAAGAGAGCCCCCCCGGCGAGGGCTACCCCTACGACCGAGTGTTCAGCGTGTTCCGCGACAACCCCGACGCCGCGACGGCAACCTTGACCAAGGCTTTTGTGGATGGCATGCTGGCCGTCCCCGAGTACGCCTCCCGCAAGATCACCCAGAGCGTCGTGGACACGTCGCGCCTACAGCCGCTGCTGGTCGCCCTGGACGAACTCGCCGGAACCATGATCGCCCATCGCGAGGCGCTAGCGACCGACATCCCTGTTGTGCGAGGGCAGACGCAGGCGTACAGCCAGACCTTCGCCCGATACTTCCGCGACATCGGCGACCTGTGCGACAACCTGGTGGGCATGACGTCTGTCCCGGAGGTCCAAGCCGCTGCCGCGACGGTGCGCGCACGTTTGGGCGAGGCCATCCTGTGGGAGGGGCACAACGCGTTCTCGCCCCGCTCGAACGGTCTGTCCATTGACTTTTCGCCCGCTTCCACGTTCGAAAGCGATGCGGCCAACTACGCCCTGATGCGGTTTGCCCAACAGACACGTTGGGACGAGTGGTTGCGCCAGGCCCCCTAGCCCTTGGTAGGCTCGGCATATGGTCCGCGTCGCGTTCGCTCGCATGGCCGCGCTGGCGGTCCTGATGCTCTCGGCTATGGCGCAAGCACAGAAGTGGCTCTCCGTTCCGGTCCCCGAGGACCCCATGGCACAGGCCCAGTGGATTTGGGTTCGGCCTGCCGGCGGACCGGTGCCCTCGGCATCGGGCGGAGCGACGGGCACCTTCGTGTTCGGCACCACGTTCGATGCCGGACGAGTGACTCGGGCGCGATTGCGGTTCACGGCGGACAACGAGGCCGTCGTTCGGCTGAATGGTCGCGAAGTCGGCAAGAGCACCGAGTGGTCGCAGATCACCGAGACCGACGCGACGGCGTTGGTTCATGCAGGCCTGAACCGCATCGAGGCCTCCGTGACCAACCCGAGCGTCGCCGGAGCGACCATGAACCCCGGCGGCCTTCTGTTGGCCCTTGAACTGGAAGGGCCAGACGGCAACCGGGTGGTGGTTTCGAACGCTTCGTGGGCCTGCGCCAAGGGCGAGGTCGTCGCCATCGGCCCAGCAGGGATGGCGCCCTGGGGCCATGCGTTTCGAGACGGCATCAGCCCGGTCTTCCGCAAGGAGTTCACCGTTGGCAAGGTCCCACAGCGGGCCGAGGTTGAGATCGTGGGGTTGGGCCACTACCACGTGTTCGTCAACGGCAAGAGGGTGGGCGACGCGGCAATCAACCAGCCTTGGACCCAGTTCGATAGGACGATCACGTCGAAGACGTTCGACCTCGCGCACTACCTCGTCGCTGGCAAGAACTGCATCGCAGTCATGCTGGGCAACGGGTTCTTCAGCGTGGCGCGGCCGCCTGCGCGGAGATACGCCAAAGGCGACGCCATGCCGGACTACGCCGAGGGCCACCCGATCCGGCTCTGGATCAAGGGCTTCGTGGCCACCGACGAAACGTGGCGCTGGAGCAAGGGGCCGGTGACCCTCTCGCATGTGTTCGCCGGCGAGGACTTCGACGCTCGGCTGGTCGAGCGAGGCTGGCTCCTCCCGGGGTTCCAGGAGGGAGCGAACTGGCAAGAGCCGACGATCCTGCCCGGGCCGAAGGCCCGTATCGTGCCGCAAGATTGGCCCGACTTCGAGCCGGTCGAGACCTTCCAGCCCGTCCGCATCGCGCCTCAACCCAAGGGCGGGTGGGCGTACATCTTTCCGCAGAACTGCTCGGCCATCCTGCGATTCGTCGTCGAGGGGCCCCGTGGCGCTACGGTCCGGTTCCAGATGTCCGAGGTGATCCAGCCCAACGGCGACGTCGAGCAGTTGAACCTGTGGAACGCCGATGCCCTAACCACCTATACACTGGCGGGTAGCGGCCCAGAGACGTTCGAGAACCTCTTCTTCTATCACGGGGGCCAGTTCGTGGGCGTCCAGGGCGCAGTCCCTGTAGGGCAACCCAACCCCCAAGGATTGCCCGTGTTGCACCGGCTTGAGCTCGTGCATGTCAGGACGAACAACCCTGTTGCGAGCCACCTCCTCTCCTCCAAGCCGCTGTACAACCGTACGGTCAACTTGATCGACTGGGCCATGCGCTCGAACATGGGTTTCGTCCTGACCGATTGCCCCCACCGAGAGAAGCTGGGCTGGCTCGAGTGCGCCCACCTGCTCGCCGACTCGTTCGCCTATCGCTACGACTGCCGCGATTGGTTCCGGAAGATCTGCCGCGACATGCGCGACGCCCAGCTCGCCAGTGGACGGGTGCTCACGGTCGCGCCCCGCTACCTGATGCGTCCCGACGACGACATGTACGCTTGGACGGTCGAATGGGGAGCGGCCAGCGTCTTGCTGCCTTGGAAAGCCTATCGCTGGTACGGAGACACCCGGTTTCTCAGCGAGAACATCGCGATGATGGAGCGGTTCGTGGACCACGTGGCCAGCCAAACGAAGGACGGCATCGCGCCCGGCTCGCTCGGGGATTGGTACGACTACGGCCACGGGCAACCGCCTGGCCCGAGCCGATACACGGACACCCGGCTCACCTCGACGGCCATGCTCGCCATGTGCGCGGATGCCTTGGCCCAAGCCGAACGTGTCCTCGACCGCAAGGACAGGGCCGCCCGCTACGAGGCGTTGTTCCAAGCGACCCAGACGGCTTTCCTCCGCGAGTTCTACGACCCCGTGGCCAAGGCGTTCAAGAACAGTGGCAGCGTGCAGACGGGTTCTGCGATGGCGCTTTGCGCGGGCCTCGTCCCCGAAACCGATCGCGCAGCGGTGCTGGAGGTCATCGTCAAAGAGCTCGAATCGAGGGGCTACCAGCAGACCAGCGGCGACGTGGGCCACCTGTTCCTGATCCGCGCGCTGGCCGAGGCCGGACGCTCCGACGTGTTGCACAAGGTGTACTCCCGCGAGGGGCTGGGGAGCTACGGCGGCATCTTGGCCAAGGGCCTGACGGCCATGCCGGAGACGTGGGACGCCATCACCACGGGGAGCAACTCGCTCAATCACTGCATGCTCGGCCACGCCATGGAGTGGTTCTACGGGTACGTGTTGGGGCTGCGCCAAGCGCCGGGCTCGGTCGGCTGGCGCGATACCGTGTTCGAGCCGGTTCCGGGCGAGACGGAGCATGCCAGCGGGTGGCTGCAAACGCCTCAAGGCAAGCTCGTCGTCAGTTGGAAGCGCTCGGATGAGGGCCTAAGGTTGACCTTCGAGGTGCCCCAAGGCATGCGGCTCCACGTCGCTGGCAAAGCCTACGGCGCGGGCGCCTACGACCTGATCGTCCCTCAGCGGTTTTCGATCGGCGTGAACGCGACTTCCTTCGGACCGTCGTAGATGCACTTGGGCCGAATCAGGCGGTTGTTGTCCAACTGCTCGATGGCGTGCGCGCTCCAGCCCGCGACACGGGCGGTCACGAAGATCGGCGTATAGAGTTCGATCGGGATGCCCAGCAGGTAGTACGCATAGGCCGCCGGGAAGTCCACGTTGGGGTGAATGTTCTTCTCTGCGACCATCACGTTCTCGAGGATTTCGGCGATATCGCCAAAGTTCGTGTTGCCCATGTGCTGGCCGATCTCCTTGGCGAGCTTGGTCAGGTACATGGCGCGGCTGTCCTGCTTCTTGTACTCGCGGTGGCCGAAGCCCATGATTTTCTTCTTGTTGGCCAGGGCATCGCGAATCCAAGCCTCGGCCTTGTCGGCGGTGCCGATTTCGAGGATCATCTTCATGGCCTCCTCGTTCGCGCCGCCATGCAGGGGGCCCTTGAGCGTGCCGATGCCCGTCACGATGCCGCTGTACAGGTCGCTCAGCGTCGCCACCGTCACGCGGCACGCGAACGTCGAGGCGTTGAAGCCATGCTCGGCGTACAGAGTGAGCGAGGCGTCCATCACCTTGGTGGTGTAGGGGTCGGGGTCCTCGCCGAGCAGGCAGTACAGGAACGTGGCAGCCGTGCCGAGACCGGGCTTGGGCTGGACGGGCTCCTTGCCTTTCAAGATGCGGTAGCCATTCGCGGTCAGCACCCCGGCCTTGGCCACCATGCGCACCGACTTGCGTAGGTTGGCTTCGCGGTCGTTGGCCGCATAGTCCGGATCGAACGGCGCAAGAGCCGCAAACCCGACCTTGAGCATGTCCATCGGGTGCGTGGTCTTGGGAAGCTGGGCGATGGCCGTGTAGACCTCGCTGGGCACGGTGCGCTCGGCCGATAGCGTGGCGTTGAAGGCGTCGAGTTCGGCTCTGTTGGGCAACTTGCCGAACAGCAACAGGTAGGCGGTTTCCTCGTAGGACCCGAATTCCGCCAGTTCGTGGACGTCGATGCCGCGGTAGGTCAAGCTGCTGCGGTCGCTGTCGATCTCGCTGATCGTGGTGATGCCGGCGATCACGCCTTCGAGTCCGGGGCTGTAGTTCGGATATTCGGTCGTTGCGCTCATGCTGTCCTCGGCGTCGCCTACCCTGGGTCGGCTGACCTGTCCTCGATCCGTTCCGACCAGTTCCGGTCCAGCGCTTCGAAGGCCGCATACTCGACCGTGCCGTACAGCTGCGTCCGGGTGTGCATGCGTTCCAATAGGGCCGCTTGCGTTCCCGAGCCGATCAACTCGGCGTAGGCCTCGCTTATCGCCTTCAACATGACCCGGAACGCGGTCATGGGAAAGATGACGAGATTGTACCCAAGCTCTTTGAACCTGTTTAGGCCCAAAATCGGCGTCTTTCCGAACTCCGTCATGTTCGCCAGCAGCGGCACGTCGAGGGCTTTCCGGAACGCCTCGAACTCGGCTTCGGAAGTCAATCCCTCGGGGAAAACCGCATCCGCCCCGGCGTCAACGTAGGCTTTCGCGCGCTCGATGGCGGCCTCCAGACCCTCCACACCGCGCGCATCGGTGCGGGCGATGATCAGGAAATCGGGGTCGGCCTTCGATTCCACCGCCGCCAGGACCTTCTTCGCCATGTCTTGCGTAGGGACGACCTCCTTTCCATCCAGGTGGCCGCACCGCTTGGGGCTGACTTGGTCTTCCAAGTGCAGCCCGGCCAGCCCGGCCCGCTCGAACTCGTGCACCGTCCGCCGCACGTTGAGCGCGTCGCCGTATCCCGTGTCGGCGTCGGCGATGCAGGGCACGTTCGCGGCCTGAACGATGAGGCTCGCGAACTGCGCCATCTCGGTCATCGTGATCAGCGCGATGTCCGGCACGGCCAGGTTCGCATTGGTCACCCCCGCGCCGGAGATGTACAGCGCCTTCGCACCCTGGTCCGCGGCGACCTTGGCCGAAAGGGCGTTGAACACCCCGGGGAGCAGCACCGTGTCCTCGGCCATCAATTCGCGCAACACGCGTCCAGGCGAGGCGAGGGGCGGATTCAGCATGCCCCGAGGGTACCGCTTCGCCCTTAGGGGGCGCCTAGGAGAACAACCCCATCCGCCGCTTGGTGATCCGGATGGTCTCGGCGGCGATGCTGCGCGCAACCTCCGTCCCTTGGTGCAGCGTGCGCTCCAACTCGCCCCGGTCCGAATAGAAGCCCCGGAAGCGCTCCTGAAACGGCTCCAAGAACCCGACGACGGTTTCCGCCACGGTCTTCTTCAGGTCGCCGTACCGCATGCCTTGGAAGTGCGCCTTGACTTGGTCGTCGCTCCATCCTGAGAGCGCTTGGTGGATGGTCAGAAGGTTCGCCACCCCCGGCCCCATCGCCTCGAAATCCACGTGCGGCTGCGAATCGGTGGTGGCCCGCATGATCTTCTTGCGGGCAGCGTCCGGCGCATCGAGCAAGCCGATCGCGTGCCCCGCTCCGGTCTCCGACTTGCTCATCTTCTTGGTCGGGTCGTCCAGGCCCATGATCCGAGCGCCGACCGTCGGCAGCTTGGTCTCCGGGATGACGAACGTCTCGCCGTACAAGCGGTTGAAACGCTCCGCGATGTCCCGCGTGAGTTCGAGATGCTGGCTCTGGTCGTCGCCTACGGGCACGATCGCCGCGTTGTAGAGCAGGATGTCGGCGGCCATGAGCACGGGGTACTGGAGCAACCCGTCCGTGACCTCGACCTGCTTCTCCGACTTCGACTTGAACTGCGTCATCCGCTGGAGCCAGCCGATCGGAGTGACGCACGTGAGCATCCAGGCCAACTCGGCGTGTTCGGGAGCCATGGACTGCACCATGATGTGCGCCTTCTCGGGCTCGATCCCGCACGCGAGCAGGATCGCGGCGAACTCGAGCGTCCGCTTCTGGAGGTCTTCGGGGTCTTGGTACACCGTGACCGCGTGGAGGTCCACGATGCCGAAAATGCAGTCGTAGTCGTCTTGCACCGAGGCCCACTGTCGGAACGCGCCGAGGTAGTTGCCGAGGTGAACGTGGCCGCTGGGCTGGGCGGCGGTGAAGACGCGCTTTTTCATGGGACGGCGAAGGTTGTACCCGCTCAGACCAGCCCGAGACGCTCGGCCTGAGCCGAGGACAACAGCCCTTCGGGGTCCCACTCGGCTTTGCGCGTCCGCAGCCGAGTCAACGTCTCGTCGCCGAGGTACGCCCGCGCATCCTCGGGCCGGAGCGTGGCGTCCTTGGCCAAATAGAACCGCCCGCCGGCCTCTAAAACGAGTTCGTTCATACGGTGCGCCAGGCGCCGCACTTCCGGCCAGTTGCGCTCGGTCACCTTGAAGTCAAGGGCCAGCGAATACCCGTCCACCCCGTGCGAGAGCAGGAACCGATCGGGCCGATGCCGTTTGAACACGGCCAAGAACGACTCCAACCGCGCC
>JACFNW010000039.1:9954-10617 GCA_019454665.1 Fimbriimonadaceae bacterium
ACGATTGGTACTGGATGAACCCGCCAGGCAGATAGGCGCGTTGCCAGTTGGGGACGTAATCGAGCAGGAAAGAAAACGCGACCAAACTCTGAGGGTGGGGCTTGCCGTGCCCGAGCAATCGGGAAGCCGTGTACTTGGCCCAGTTGATCTTGCGCATCCCCCAGCGGTTGTTCAACTTCTTTAGGTAGCGCCAAACCATGGACTTCGGGAAGAAGCCTAGGATGGTGTCGGGCAGGTCTTGCTGATCCATGCGCAACGAGGAGGGCCGCTCGGCGCGCTCGTCGAAGTACCACGCGGCGTGGAAGAGACCACGCCCGCACGACTTCCCTTTCGCGAACGCATCCACCCAGCCCACCATGTAGTCGGCGTCGCCCTCGAACCGCTCCATGCACGCGAACTGCTCTTCCCAGTTGGCGCACGAGAGGGGCAAAACGCGCAGGTCGCCCGAGGTCACACGCTTCATCTGCAGCGTGGCCCGGGTGATCACGCCCAGCAAGCCCGCCGAAGAGATCGCCTCGTAGAACGCGTCGTCGTCGGGCCCTAGGGTCAGGGTCCTGCCGCTCGGCGTCAGCACTTCGATTTCGGCGACGTGCTCGCCGATCGTGCCCTTTCGGTAGGCGTTCTTGCCGTGGATGTTCATGGCCAGCGCACCTCCCAGCGTCG
>JACFNW010000040.1 GCA_019454665.1 Fimbriimonadaceae bacterium
GGCGCGACCCCGACGGGGCCAGCGGGTTCGCGCGGATTCAGACATAATCCGCAATGTGGACACCGCATCGCCCGATGCCACGGACGCAGCATGAATCGGGTCAACGACTTCGCCTTCAAAATCGCCACCGCCAACGGAACCGGGTCGGCCAGCGCGAACAGTCTCATCATGCAGGCCATCTTCCGGATGGGGATTCCCGTCACCGGCAAGAACCTCTTTCCTTCCAATATCCAAGGGTTGCCCACTTGGTATGAAATCCGGGTCAACCGTAGCGGCTATACCGCCCGGACGCCGGACTTCGACCTGATCGCGGCGCTGAACCCGGCCACGTTCGCCGCCGATGTCGCCGAGGTGCGTTCGGGGGGTTGGTTGCTCTACGACAGCACCTGGCCGATCGCCGACCACCTGAAGCGGGACGACATCGAGTTGTTGGGCATTCCGCTCGCCCAGTTGTGCAACGAGGCGTTCGGCGGCGTGAAAGAGCGGATTCTGATGAAGAACATCGCCTACGCCGGGGCGTTGGCCGCTCTGCTGGGCATCGATACCGAGGTCTTGGTGGCGCTCACCAAGGAGAAGTACGGGCGCAAACCCGCCTTGCTCGACTCCAACCAGAAAGCCGTGGACCTCGGCTACAACTACGCCAAGGAACACTTGACGTGCCCGCTGCCCATCCGGCTCGAGGCGATGGACTCCACGCGGGACAGCATCCTGATCGATGGGAACACCGCCGCGGCTTTGGGTTGCCTTTATGCGGGCGCGACCGTGGGCGCGTGGTATCCGATCACGCCGGCGACGTCGCTGATGGAGGCGTTCACCGGCTTCTGCGAGAAGTACCGCAAGGACCCCGAGACGGGCAAGAATCGGTTCGCCATCCTGCAGGCCGAGGACGAACTCGCCGCCGTCGGCATGGTCATCGGCGCCTCGTGGGCCGGGGCGCGGGCGTTCACGCCCACCTCGGGACCGGGCATCTCGCTGATGAGCGAATTCCTTGGTTTGGCCTATTACGCCGAGGTGCCGTGCGTCGTGTTCGACGTGCAGCGCACGGGGCCTTCGACGGGCATGCCGACGCGGACGCAACAGGGCGATCTGCTGTTGTGCGCCTACGCATCGCACGGCGACACCAAGCACATCTGCCTTTATCCCAGCGACCCGCGCGAGGCGTTCGAAATGGCCGCCCGCGCGTTCGATTTGGCCGAGCGGTTCCAGACGCCGGTGTTGGTGCTGAGCGACCTCGACATCGGCATGAACGACTGGATGGTGCCCAAACTGACGTGGGACGACCTTTACGAGCCCGATCGGGGCAAGGTGCTGGATGAAGAGGCTTTGGAGCAAGCCAAGGCCTTCCACCGCTACTTGGACGTGGACGGCGACGGCATCCCGTATCGCACGCTTCCGGGCGTTCATCCCCGGGGCGCCTACTTCACCCGGGGTTCGGGGCACAACAAGTTCGGGGCCTACACGGAGAACTCGGCCGAATACCAAGAAGTCATGGAGCGGCTCGCCCGCAAGCTCGATCACGCTGCGGAGGCCGTTCCCGCCCCGTTCATTCGACGCGGGCGCGACGCCTCGGTCGGCATCGTGTCCATTGGTGGTTGCCACGCGGCGTGCATGGAGGCCCTCGACCGGTTGGCCGAGCAGGGGGTCCAAGCCGACTACCTCCGTGTTCGCGGGTTCCCGTTCGGCGCAGAGGTCAAGGCGTTTTTGGAGGAACACGAGACGATCTATGTGGTCGAGCAGAACCGGGACGCCCAGTTGCGCAGCCTGCTGCTCATCGAAACCGGCACCGACCCGGCGAAACTCAAATCGGTCCTGCAATACGCCGGCTATCCGCTGAGCGCCCGCGACGTGGTCGCCGGCGTCGGCTCTGCCGCGGGGGTTCTCGTATGAGCTACATCGCCAAACCCAAAGTCCACACTCCGGCGCTCACGAAGAACGCCCTCGGTCTGACTCGCCGCGACTACGAAGGCACGCTGACCACCCTGTGCGCGGGGTGCGGCCACGACTCGATCACGGCCGCCATCGTCCAAGCATTCTGGGAACTCGAGATCGAGCCCTACAAGGTGGCCAAGATGTCCGGCATCGGGTGTTCGTCCAAAACGACGGCCTACTTCCTGCGCGAAGCGCACGGGTTCAACAGCGTTCACGGGCGCATGCCGTCGGTCGCGACGGGCGCGGCGGCGGCCAACGGAGAGCTGATCATGATCGGCATCTCGGGCGATGGCGACTCGCTCTCGATCGGTCTGGGGCAGTTCTGCCACGCCGTTCGGCGCAACCTGAACCTGATGTACGTGCTGGAGAACAACGGCGTCTACGGCCTGACCAAGGGCCAGTTCTCGGCCTCGGCCGACCCCGGCTCGAAGAGCAAGCGGGGCGTGGAGAACACCATGCCGCCGATTGACGGGGCGCTCATGGCCCTCACGCTGGGGGCGACGTTCGTGGCGCGGAGTTTTTCGGGCGACAAGGCCCAGCTCGTGCCGATCTTGATGGCGGGCATCAGGCACCGGGGATTCGCGTTTGTGGACGTGATCTCGCCCTGCGTCACGTTCAACGACCACGAGGGCTCCACCAAGAGCTACGCCTACACGCGCAAGAACCAGTTGCCCGTGGTGGCCGCCGACTACATCGCGGAGCGTGAGGAGATCACAGCGGAGTACGAGCCCGGTTCGGTCCACCACGTGCGCCTGCACGACGGCGGCATGGTCGCCCTGCGCAAGATAGACCCGAGTTACGACCACACCGACCGCGACCGCGCCTATGCCTACATCCGGGAGCACCAGACCCGGGGCGAAGTGGTCACGGGTCTGCTGTACGTGAACGAGGACCAAGAGGACATGCACGCCAAGTTGGGCACCATCCCTCAGTCGTTGACGCGCGTGCCCTTCCGCGACTTGTGCCCCGGGAGCCAAGAACTCGACCGGCTGCAGGAGCGGTTCCGCTAAGAGCGAGACCCTGTGGGCGGCGGGGGATCGGCGGCGACGCCTTCGGCGGTCTGTTGCCTCCGATAACGGATAGCGATGGGCCCGGTGAGTTCGGTCCCTTTGCTGTAGAGTTCGAAGTCCCGGACGCTGACCGGTTTGTAGACGAACAGGTCGTCGGTGAGCGGGTCGGCGATGTCGTCGTTGCGCTGGAGGTCGGCCAGGCTCTGGGGCAGCTTGGCGTGAAGGATGCGGTACTTCTCGATGAGGCAATGCAGCAGGAGCAGCCGCCACTGCGTGCGTTGCTTGGCGACCGCCGAGAACAACTGCCCCGCCATGTCGCCGATCGTGATCGCCGACACGAGCGAGTCCAGCATGGCGTTGCCCGTTTTCTCGGGCTCGAAGAGCTTCCACGTGGATTCGGGGCCGCGATACGTGGCCACCAGCCGCTCGACGTTCCTGCGGTTGATCGCCATGGCCTTTTCCATCAACGCGCGGCGCTCCTCGAGCGAGAGCTTCCCGAATGCAGCGAACGCTTCGTCATCGTCGTCGTCGCCAAAGACGCTCAGGTCGTCCGGCGGCATCTTGAGGACCTCCTCCATCAGGATCAGCTCGGTGTCCATCGCCTTGTCGAACGGCAACGACCGTTGGATGCGGCCCCGCGCGTAGACCTCCAGGCGGTTGATGTCCGAGAGCGCTAGCCGGTGGGCGAACTGCTCGAAACTTGCCAGGAGAATGGCGTCCTGCGCGATGAAGACCAGGCACGCGATAAGCGAGGGCAACGGAACGGACCGCTCGACGAACGTGGCGGTTTCGATGAACGTGGTCGTCGCACCCGCCGTGTCTCCGTTGGCGAAGCGCACGTACATGTCGGCCTGGGCGAGCTTGCAGAGTTCCTTGAAGATGGCCAACTCGGGGAAGAGCGTGTCCATGCCGAGCTTGGTGCGAGGGTCGCTGACGGGCTTCTTGTTGCCTTCGCGCATCAGGGCGAACGCCCGTTCGCCGCGCGAGGCGATGACGCGATTGCGCTCGAACTGGCTGGGCCACTGCACGTCGTCGATCCCGGCCAGCGCCTGCCGGGCCGCCATGCCCGCCAACACATAATCCTCGAATCCGTTCTTGCCCGTGGGGTTGGGGAAGAGCGTTTCGTAGGGCGTCTTCGGCCGATCTTGGTCAGCCACTCCGGCTGGCGCGGTCTGGCCCAGCGCCAGCGCAGAGGCGAGGAGAAGCGCGATCATCCCTCCCATTATAGAGGTGCCCGAGCGGCGAAGGTCCTACGCGTTCGCGGACGGGCGGTTACAATGGCCCCTCACCATGAACACGCCCTACGTGCGCGGGTGGGAAGGCGACTTGGTCCGCCTGGTGCCCATCAGCGTCGAACGACACTACGACAACTGCTTCCGGTGGTTCAACGACCCCGAGATCACGCGCTGGCTGTCCATCGGCCAGTATCCGCCCGTGACCGAGATGTTGGAGCGGGAGTGGTTCGAGGCGCGCGCCAAAGACAACGGCCGCGACGTGGTGTTCGCCATCGAGACGCTCGAAGGCGAGCATATCGGCCAGACGGGCATCCACGGGGTGGACTTGGTGGCGCGCATCGCGAACACGGGCTCGCTGATCGGTTCGCGCGAGCACCAGGGCAAGGGCTACGGTCGCGATGCCGCGCGCATCCGTTCGCGGTACTGCTTCGAGGTGATCGGTCTGCGGACGCTGCTTTCGAGCACGATGGCGAGCAACATCCGCTCGTACAAGATGCTCACGGGCGCGGGGTACGAGGAGTGCGGCCGAATCCCCGAGCGGTTCTACAAGAACGGACGGTTCGAGGACGAGATCCTGCTCTGCCTGCGCCGGGAACGGTGGGAAGCGATGCAACGCGAATCCTGAAACTTTTCTCCAAAATCCTGCGTTAGGACGGGTGTATCGGCGCGTTGCCGGCCACGGCACGCTCCAGCAGCGAGTTCTCTATGAAGAAGCACCTTGTTTCCAGCCTTCTCGTCGCGTGCACGATCCTGCCCGCGTTCGCCTTGGCCCCCACGTCCGGCCTCAAGTCCGGCGAGACGGTCAGCGCGTTCCACCCGACGCACGTCACCGGCCCGCTCAAGGGCAGCGATTCGTGCCCGCCCTGCACCTACGGCGTGTTGCCCCAGGTCCAGGTTTGGGTGAACGGCGACAACGCCGAGAACATCGCGGCGATCGCCAAGACGCTGAACGATGCCGTCGCGGCCAACAAGTCGAAGAAGCTGCAGGCGTTCTTCATCGTGCTGACCGACAAGGCGAACCAGGCCAAGACGGCCGAGCTGATCAAGAGCGTCAACGCCAAGGCCGGCTCGGACAACGTGCACATGGCTTGGCTGCTGAAGGACGACAAGGCGATTTCGGACTACAAGGTCAACACGGGCGCCGACGTCAAGAACACGATCATGCTGTACAAGAACCGCAAGGTCACGGACAACATGGTCAACCTGAAGGCCGACAAGGCGGGCCTCGGCTCGCTGCAGGCCGCCATCGGCAAGATCACGGCTTAGATCCTTCCGCATACCCAGGCACTACCAGCCCCCGCGCTTGCGGGGGCTCTTTCTTTTTGGGCCCGCCTGCGCAAGCAAACCGCCGTTCGAACCTTGAGACGACCAGCCGAACGACCGATATAGTGAACGGTACGCGCCCCGCGCGCGTTGTGCCAAACTGACACCCGACACCTTTACCGATGTTCCGACGCCTGATCCCGCTGTTCTGCTTGTTCGTAGCCGCCGTCTCCGCGATGGCGGACAAGGTGGTGCTTGGCCAACTCGGCCAGACGCTCCAGGCCGCCCCAATCCTTCAACGGCCCGCGACGACGGCCAAGGTCTATTATCGCGCGCAGCAGTACGAGTACATCATCGTGACGCCCGCGAAGCAGCCGGGCTGGTTCATGGTGCCGCTCCAGAACGGCGTGTACGGGTTCATCGCGGCGGAGCACGTCGCCCAGCTGCCCTACGATGCCGTGGTCGAGCAGAAGGAACTCGACGCGATCAAGCGCACCGGCGGCTCGGCGGTTTCGCGAGGCGGCGCCGGGGCGAACGTGGCCGCGTACTCCCTGCAGTACGTGGGGACGCCCTACAAGTGGGGTGGCAACGACCTTCAGAACGGCATTGATTGTTCGGGCTTCGTCAAGCAGCTTTTCGGCAAGATCGGGGTGAACCTGCCCCGCACCGCCGCCGAGCAGGCGCTGGTCGGTCAGGCCATCACGCGGCTCGAGGACCTTCAGCCCGGCGACCGACTCTACTTCTGGGAAGAGAAGCGCAAGAAGATCGGCCATACGGGCATTTATCTGGGGAACGGCTATTTCAGCCACTCCAGCAGCGGCAAGAAGGGCGTCACCACGGACTTTCTCGACACGCCCAAGTGGCGCAACATCCTGGTCGCCGCCCGCCGCTGAATCCGGAGGTGCCACAATCGCGGTATGCCGATCGTGCGCGTCGCCGTGACCCTGAAGCCCTCGCTCCTTGATTCCGCCGGCCGCACCGTGGCCGGCTCGCTGGACAAGCTGGGCTTTCACGAGGTCTCTTCGGCCCGAATCGGCAAGCTCATCCATCTGGAAGTGGACCGCTTTGATCCCGAGCGGATCAAGGAGATGTGCGAGAAGCTGCTTGCCAACCCCGTGATCGAGGATTATTCGTTCGAGGTGGTCGAGTGAAGATCGCCGTCCTGCGGTTTCCCGGTTCGAACTGCGACCAAGACGCCCTTCATGCCCTGCGAACGCTGGGCTATCGGGCCGACTACGCTTGGCACGAGGCGACCGACCTTTCGGGGTTCGACGGCGTGTTCTTGCCCGGCGGCTTCACCTATGGCGACTATTTGCGCTGTGGCGCGATCGCGTCGCGGTCGCCCGTGATGGCCGAGGTCCGGCGGCTCGCGGAGCGGGGGGCACCCGTGCTGGGTGTCTGCAACGGCTTCCAGGTGTTGTGCGAGGCGGGCCTGTTGCCCGGGGCGTTGATGCAGAACGCCAGCCAGAAGTTCATCTGCCGCCCCGTGTGGCTCTCGCCGGTCAACCGCACGTCGCCCTGGACTCACGGGCTCGACCGGCCCATCCGCATCCCCATCGCCCACGGCGAGGGGCGTTACACGTGCGACGAGGCGACGCTGCGCGCCCTTCAGGACGAGGACCGCATCGCCTTCCGCTACACGGATTCCAGCGGCCACCGCTCGGCGGACGCCAACCCGAACGGCTCGGCGGACGACATCGCCGGAGTGCTGAACGCCGGGGGCAACGTGCTCGGCATGATGCCCCACCCCGAACGAGCCATCAACCCGCTCTTGGCGGGCGACGACGGCGTGGGTCTGCTACGGGCGTTCGGGCTGGTTCGGGCTGGTTCGGTCTGAGGTTCGGGGCGAAAGCTCGGCGACCAACTCGAATCCGATCTCGCCTCGCGCCAAGACTCTAGCGAAGAACGGGTGCGCCAACGCCCAGGGACTCCACCAAGTGCCGAAAAACGCGGCGATCCACGTACCAGCCGCCCAGATTGTGGTTCCGCCCGGGCAGGAACAGCATGTCGAAGTCCTTGTCGGCCTTGACCAAGGCATCCACCAGCCGGAGCGTGGCCGCGTGCGGGTTCACGTTGTCGTCGAGTTCGCCCGCGATCAGCAGTAGTTTGCCTTGCAGGTTCTTGGCGTTCTCGATGTTCGACTGGTCGGCGTACTCGGGCCCCACGGGGTAGCCCATCCACAGTTCGTTCCACCACACCTTGTCCGTTCGGTGGTCGTGGTTGCCGCAAAGCGAGACGGCAGCTTTGTAGAACTCGGGCTTGGCCAGCAGGGCTCGGGTCGAATCGTAGCCGCCCGCCGAATAGCCGTAGATGCCCACGCGGCTCAGGTCCATCTGGGGGTACTTCTCGGCGGCGGCGCGCATCCATCCGATACGGTCGTCGAGGCCGGCGTCGCCCAGGTTCTTGTGCGAATGGTCGCTGAACGCCTTGCCTCGCCTGCCCGTTCCGAGGGCGTCCACCTGTACGACGATGACGCCGAGTTCGGCAAGCATGCGATTCCGGTCGGTAGCGGCGAACGCCTTGGGCACATGAGCGTCGTGCGGACCGGCGTAGATGTATTCGACCACGGGGTACTTCCAGTTCGGCTTGAGGTGCGAAGGAAACCAGATCACGCCGTACAGGTCGGTCGCCCCGTCCCGCGCCTTGGCGACAAAGGGTATGGGCGCGCGCCAACCCTCCTCGGCAAGACCCCGGATGGCCGCACCCGGGAGTTCGACCAACGCTTCTCCGGTCGAGGCGTCGCGCACCGTGTGCGTCGGAGGCGTTTCGACCGTGCTCTGCGTGTCCACGAGGTAACGCCCGTTGGGCGACCACGCCACGGCATGGTGTCCTTCAGCGCCCGTCAACCGTTTGACCGCGCCACCGCCGAGCCCCACCGAGTACGCATGGACGTGGTAGGGGTCTCCCGGCTCGCGGCCGTTGGCGAGCAAAACCATCCGCTTGGCCTCCTGGTCAACCCGGACGATGTTGCGCACGGACCAGTGGCCCTGCGTCAGTTGCCGGATCAAGGCCCCGGTCTGCGCGTCGTGCAGGTACACGTGGTTCCACCCGTCGCGCTCGCTCACGACCAGCATCTCGCGGTCGTTCAGGAACTGGACCGATTGCAGGTAGGGCTGAATCCGAGTCAACGAGGTCTCCTCGACCAGGGTCTTCGCTTCGCCCGTGGCGGCGTCCACCGAGCGCACGACCCACCGTTGGTACCCTCGGTACAGGTGGGCGTAGCGGAACGATTTGCCGTCGCTGGTCCAGTTGGGCTGCGGCGGCCCGGCGTAGAAGTCCTCCACGGGGTCGGCTTGCACCTTCACCCGCGAACCCGATTCGACGTCGAACACCCATAGCTCGAATTGGTCGAGTTTGTCTCCCGGAAGGGCGTAGCGTTGGGTGACGACGCGCGGCCGAAACCCCTCGCGCGGGACCGATTCGATGCGGACCATGTCCAGCCGATCGCCTGCCAGCACGCGGGTGGCAAACAGGTGTTTCGAGTTTGGCGACCAACGGGCGTTGGACCACGAAGCCGTCGGCGATCCGTCCTCGGTCAGCCGCTTGGTCTCCCCGGTCTCGGTGTTGGTCACCGTGAGGTCGTCGTTGCTGCGCGCGAAGCGCCACTTGCCGTCGGGAGAGACGTTCTGCGGGCCGCCGCCCTGCCTCCCCCCTCCGGGAGCGGCTTCGGCCTTGACGAGCGACTTGTCGGCTTCGTTCCATCGCCAGCGTTGGTCGAAAGCGGTGAACGTCCACGAGCCGCCGTCCTCCGGGGCGATGGCGTTGAACGGCAGGTCGCGGGCACGCACGGTGCGGGTGGACTCTTTGGCCAAAGCCGCTGCCAACGCTTCGTGGTCGAACGCGGGTGCCTGCGTCTTGGCCGAGGGGCTCACGCGCACGAACGTCTTGGCGTCGGGCCCGCGATCCACGTACCAGAAGTCGCCGGCATCGCCGAACCACTGGGGGGCGACCGAGAGCCGGAACGCCTTGGCCCGCGCGCGCTCGGCAAAGGTGCGAACGCGTTCCCAATCGGAGGCGATGGGGGTCTTGCCCTCGGCGACCTGCGCCTGCGGCGCGACGACGGCCAGAAGCAAGGCGAGGGAAGCAAGGCGGCGCATCATGGGTTGCGCGTAAGTATGCCCGTACCGGACGTTCCTCGGCGGCTAAAATGTTCGGAATGCGCATCTTGGTGACCAACGACGACGGCATCCGCGCCCCGGGGTTGGTGGCCTTGGTGGATGTGGCGCGCCGGTTCGGCGAAGTGAAGATCGTCGCGCCCGACCACGAGCGCAGCGCGTGCGGCCACGCGCTCACGATGCGCGAACCCCTTCGCATGAAGCCCGTCCCGTGGAACGGCTTGGAGGCATGGGAGGTCAACGGCGTGCCCACCGACTGCGTCAACCTGGGGCGAGCGGTCGGCTTCCCCGACGGGCTCGACCTCGTCCTGAGCGGCATCAACAACGGCCCGAACCTCGGCTTCGACATCACGTACAGCGGTACGGTCGCCGGGGCCATGGAGGGAGCGATCAACGGCATTAGGTCGGTGGCGATTTCGATGGCGCTGTTCGTGGACGGCGCGCCGATCCACTTCGACACCGGGGCGGCCTGGCTGCTCGAACACTGGGACTTCATCACGACGGCCCCCCTGCCCGAACTCACGTTCCTCAACGTGAATGTGCCCTCCATCGCGACTCCCGAACTCTTGGGCACGAAGATCGCGCCGATGGGCCGACGCGTCTACGCCGACCGCGTCGAGCCGCGAAGCGACCCTTGGGGACGCACCTACTACTGGCAAGGCGGCGCCGTGGTGATGCACGCCGCTTCGCAACCAGGCACCGACGTCGAGGCCGTGAGTCGGGGTTACGCATCGGTCACGCCGATCTCGCTCGACTGGACGGCTCGCGAGGCGATGAACGGGTTGTGCGACCGGCTTTCGCGGCGTGGACCCTAAAGCCCACGCCGGTGGCCGAACCCTCTTTCGCCAGAAACGACCAGGGAACTTCTAAAACGCGTCGCACCAGCGATAGGCTTCGATGAGCGCGCGCTCGCCTTCTTTGCCTGGCTTGCTGTTGCCGTGCTCCATGCCGATGATGCCCTTGAAGCCCTTGGCCGCGATGTGCCCGAACACGCGCCGGTAGTTGACCTCGCCCGTCG
>JACFNW010000041.1 GCA_019454665.1 Fimbriimonadaceae bacterium
TCGTGACGCTGGTCAACGGCTGGAAAGGCCAGCCCTTCCGGGCGACCGTCATGGCCGTGGTGGCGAGCGTGCTCGTGTTCTTTGTCGGTCTTGGGCTGGTGCCCTCGATCGTCCAGCGAGCGTACGTCGGCCCGAACTACTTGGACGTTGAAGGACCGTTCGCCAAGAACGCCATCGAGATGACGCGGTTCGCCTACGGACTAGACAACATCGAGGTCAAGGACTTCGACGTGCAGGTGAGGCCGACGCCCGCCGAGGTGGACGCCTCGCGCAACACGCTCGACAACATGCGGCTTTGGGACCCCGACGTGCTGCGTCAGTCGTTCGAGGGCCTGCAGGGCTTGCGGCGCTATTACGCGTTCTATGACGTGGACATTGATCGCTACACTATCGCAGGGAAGCAACGCGTGGTGATGCTCAGCCCGCGCGACATTGACATTGACGGCCTGGACCGCAATGCCCGCAACTGGGTGAACCAGCGCCTGCAATACACGCACGGCATCGGCATGGCCCTCTCGCCCGTCAACGAGGCCGAGCCAAGCGGTCGGCCCAAGTTCTTGGTCAAGGACCTGCCCGTCAAGACTCCGGAAGGGTTGAGCATCGAGCAGCCCCGGCTCTACTTCAGCGACATCCGCGACGAATACGGTGGTCTGCGCGACGACTATGCCGTCGTGGACACCAAGGAAGACGAGTTCGACATGCCCTCGGAACGCGAGGTGAAGACGTACCGCTGGACGGCGAACCGTGGCGTGCCGCTGGGCGCACCCATGGCCAAGTTCGCCTATGCGACCCTGTTCAGCGACCAAAACCTGCTCATCTCGCCCAACGTGACGGGCAAGTCGCGCATCCTCTATCGGCGCAACGTGATCGAACGCGCGTCGCTGGTTTATCCGTTCTTGCAGTTCGACCGAGACCCCTATCTGGTGGCGTTCGGCGGGCGGTTCCTTTGGATTCTGGACGGTTACACGACCACCGACCGCGTGCCGTACTCGGCGCGGATTCAGGGCGCGAAGGGGCTCAACTACATCCGCAATTCGGTCAAGGCCGTGGTGGATGCCTATTCGGGCGAGTGCACGGCCTATGCGGTCGAGCCGAAGGAGCCGCTCTTGGTCGCGTGGCAACGGGTCTATCCCGGCCTGATCCGGCCCGCTTCCGAGGTCCCCGAGGGGTTGGAGCGCCACTTCCGCTATCCGGAAGACTTGTTCATGCTCCAAAGCCACCAGCTCACCCAGTACCACGTGACGGAGCCGACGCAGTTCCTCAACAACGAGGACGCCTGGGAGGTCCCCATCGAGCGGGGCCAAAGCGGCAGCGGCGAGCGGATGAAGGCCTACTGGGTGCAGATGCGGCTGCCCGACGAAGCGGACGAGGGCTTCATGCTCATCCTCCCGTTCACCCCGCGCGAGAAACCCAACATGAGCGGATGGCTCGCGGCGCATTGCGACCCGGGCCAGTACGGACGATTGGTTCTGTACAAGTTCCCGAAGGGAAGCGTCATCCAAGGTCCCGCCCAGATGGAGTCCATCTTCGACCAGGACCGCGAGATCGCCGACATCAACCGGCAGCTCAACAACGACCAGAGCCAGATCGTGCCGGGCAACCTGTTGGTCGTGCCGATCGGGCGCAGCGTGCTTTACGTCAAGCCGCTCTTCCTGCGTTCGCGTTCGCAGGGCATCCAAGCGATTCCTGAACTCAAGAAAGTCATCTTGGGCTTGAGCGACCAGGTCGTGGTGGCGGACACCTACGCCGAGGCGCTGCAGAAGCTCTTCGGGCGCGACCCGCGCAAGACGGGGGCAACGCCTGCACCCATCGCGCCGAGCGACGCGGCGCAGCCCGCCCAAGAGAGCGATGCGTTCATCCCCAAGGCTCAAGTGCGCGATGCCGCCAAATTGCTCGATCAAGCCCAGGAAGCCCTGAAGGCGGGCGACTTCGGCAAGTACGGCGAACTCATCCGCGAACTCTCGACCAAGTTGCGGGCGCTGGGCGAGTGATACACTTCGAGCCATCGAACCCGTGAAGCCTCGCGTCGCCGCCATCGTCCTCGCCGCCGGAAGGGGCGAGCGCTTCGGCGCGGACAAAGTGAACCTGTCGCTCGGTGGCAAGTCCGTCTGGCGCTGGTCGTTCGAGGCGTTTCTCGCCCACCCGGAAGTGAACGAGGTCGGCTTGGTGTGCGCGGCGGAAAACGTCGAGGCGTTCCGGTCGGCCGCTCCCGAGGCGGCGTTCGTCGTCGCTGGCGGCGCGTCGCGTCAAGAGAGTTCCGAAGCGGGTGTTCGGGCAGCGCAAACCGAGATCGTGTTGGTGCACGATGCCGCCCGCCCGTTCGTCTCGGCGGGACTCGTGTCGCGCGTGCTCGGAGGGGTGCGCGAGGCGGGTGCCGCCGCGCCCTCGCTGCCCATGACCGACACCGTGAAGCAACGCGACGGCGAGGCTTGGCGCACACTCGACCGGCAGGCGTTGCGAACGGTTCAGACCCCCCAAGGCGCGCGCCGGGACCTCTTGCTTCATGCGTTCGAGGCGGCCCGCGCCGAGGGCCGGACGTGCACCGACGAACTCTCGGCGATGGAGGCGATCGGCGTTCGGCCCGCGCTGGTCGAAGGCGACGAAGGCAATATGAAGATCACGCACCCTGGCGATTTGGAGAAGGCTCTGGCGCGCTTCGGCACGGAGACACGCGTGGGCTTCGGCTACGACGTGCATGCGTTTTCGGACGACCCGGGACGCACGTTGATGCTGGGCGGAGTGGCGTTCGAGGGGCATCGCGCGTTGGCCGGCCACAGCGATGCGGACGTGTTGCTGCATGCGATCGCGGATGCCGTGCTCGGCGCGGCGGGGCTGCCCGATATCGGCCACCACTTCCCGAACACCGACCCCGAGTGGAAGGATCGGCCCTCGCTCGACTTCGTGGCCCGTGCCGCCGCTTTGGTGACTGCCGAGGGCTGGCGCGTGGCGAATGTAGATGCGGCCCTGATCGCCGAGTCGCCCAAGATCGGCCCCAAGCGCGAGGCCATCCGAGCGGGAATCGCGGCAGCGCTCGGTATCGAACCCGACCGGGTGGGCATCAAGGCCACAACGCACGAGGGCATCGGGGCAATGGGCCGAGGCGAAGGCATCGCGGCGCATGCCGTGGCGACGCTCGTTCGCTTCCGGTTCTGAATCTTGAGAGCCTCGGGAACCAACGACCGGGGAGTCGCGGTAACAACCCAAGAGTCTGTATAGACCACCCTCCCCGGCTCCGCTCCTTCTCCCTCGAGGACGGAGCCACTTCCTTTTGGGGGTCGGCCCGGTCAAGTAAACTGGGCCCATCGCAGACCCGACTCAGAACCCGCCGAACGTGGGCGAGGTGATCTACGACCCCCTGATCGAACTCATGAAACGGTTCGAGAACGTGCGCGTGAGCGACACGTCCAAAGACCCGTTCGCCGGGCTGTCGGTCGAGGAGGCGCTCAAGAAGCACATCGTCGAGGGCATCAAGCGCAACCTCGAAGCCCACCTTGATGCGGCGCTGGAGACGTACCCTCCGCTGGCGATCATCAACGACATCCTGCTCGATGGCATGAAGACCGTTGGCGAGCTGTTCGGTGCGGGCAAGATGCAGCTGCCGTTCGTGCTTCAAAGCGCCGAGGTGATGAAGGCGGCCGTGCGGCACCTGGAACCGCTGATGGAGAAGCTGGAGGGCGGCGAACGCGGGTCCATGCTGATCGCCACCGTGGCGGGCGACGTCCACGACATCGGCAAGAACCTCGTGGACATCATCCTCACCAACAACGGCTACCGCGTGGTCAACATCGGCATCAAGCAACCCATCAACGCCATCATCGAAAAGGCGCAGGAACACAACTGCCAAGTGATCGGAATGAGCGGGCTGCTCGTCAAGAGCACGTTGGTCATGCGGGACAACCTTTTGGAGCTCAACGCCAGGGGACTTCACCACTACCCGGTCGTCCTCGGTGGTGCGGCTCTGACCCGAGCTTATGTGGAACAAGACCTGGCCGGCATCTACGCCGGACGAGTCCACTACGCCCAAGACGCCTTCGAAGGGTTGGCGCTGATGGAGCGTTTGGAGAAGGGCGAATGGACGGAACCGGCGCCTCTCGCCGAGCCGCGCGTCGCCTCGCACCGGTTGCCCGACCAACAGCCGGATCTCTACGTATTTGACGGCGTGCGAAGCGACGTCCGCACCGACGTTCCGGTGCCGAAGCTACCGTTCTATGGGGCGAAGAAGTTCTCACGATTCGATATCTTCGAGCTTTACCGCTACATCAATCCCGTCAGCCTGTTTCGGGGGCAGTGGCAGTTCAAACGGCAGGATGGCATGGACAATCCCACGTTCAACGCTTGGCTCGAAGCCAATGCCCGTCCCATCTTCGAGCGCAAGTGTCGCGATTTGGCAACCGTGCTCGAACCTCGCGTCAAGTGGGGCTATTTCTGGTGCCAAAGCGACGGCAACGACTTGATCGTGTATGACGAAGACGCCAAGACCGAACGCGCCCGGTTCCGCTTCCCGCGCCAATCGGTGGACCGGCGACTATGCCTCAGCGACTTCTTCCGCTCGGTGGATTCGGGCGAAATGGACGTGGTCGGCTTCCATGTGGTCACCGTCGGGCACGCCGTTTCCGAGCACGAGCGGGCGCTGTTCGCCAGGGGAGACTACGAGGAGTACCTCTATACGCACGGCATGGGCGTTGAGACCGCCGAGGCGCTAGCCGAATACTGGCACAAGCAGATTCGAGCCGAAATGGGCATCGGAGCCAATGATCCGGAGGACATGAAGCAGCTCTTTGGTGCCAAGTACCAGGGTTCGCGCTACTCGTTCGGCTACCCCGCTTGCCCCAACCTTGAAGATCAGGCGCTCCTCATGGAATTGCTTCAGCCGCAAGACATCGGGATCGAGCTCTCCGAGGAGTTCATGCTGGTGCCTGAGCAATCCACCAGCGCGATCATCGTCCACCACCCCGAGGCGAAGTACTTTAATATTCGGTAAGGGAAGAGGGAAGAAGGAAGAAGGAAGAAGGAATTAGATCCTCAACAGTGCCTGAGCGATTCTCCATCTTCCACTTTCCCTCTTCCCAGTGATCTTCCTTGCTTAGCCCGGCAGGAAGCCATATTCGGTCCTTACCAGCTGGCCCTTCACGTAGATCAAGGTTTTCACATCGGGCCGCCAGCCGTGTCGGAAGAAGCTGATCTCGCCCGTGAAAGCGTCGCGTTCTTCTTGCGAAGCAGTCCAATCCGCGTAGGTGCCCAGATACCAGGCTTCGTAGACACCAAAGTCGTTCTCGATCCGTGATCCAAAGGGTGTCAATCCTCTTGACTCTAGGAAGACCTTCTCCTCCGTCGTGTATCGGTCGGCGGTTGCGATGGCGTTGGGTCCGATTGGCAACCACTGGACGACTCGTCCTTCTCGACGGAGGTCCGCTGGATAGTGTTGATCCAACTCCGATAGCCGGCTGCCCGGCGGTACTTTGCGGCCCGCTTCGTAGGAGCGTTGGGCCCGGGTCCAACGCAGGCTCGCCAACCCGGCGGCTCCAAGGAGGAGGACGAAGGTGAGCCCGGCAAGCCACAGGGCTCGATCACGCCGAGCTGTGAAGGACCGAGTCTCCTGTCGCGATGGCTCGCTCATGTAGCGGGGGTCTCGAGTCCGCGGCCACCAATCGGCACCGGGTCCATGCCAGCCTCCTCGTCCCCTCCCGCCAAGGGCGAAAGAGGACGAGGGGCCGGAGATTGCGACTTGCGTTAGCGGGATTCGCCTTCGCCGCGTCCACCGATCGCGCCGCCGAGATCTATCTCCTCGCCGCGACCTCCCTGCGCGCCAGCCTGTTGGCCGCGTTGCATGGCTTCCATTTCGAGTTGCTTGCCCGTCTTGGATCCGGGCGGCAGATCGTTGTTCACGCCGGGAACGGTTCGGTCACCGGCGAGCGCGTTGAACGCGCTCCAGCCCGCGAGGGCCACGGCAACGACCGCCACGACGATCAGCAGCGCTTTCTTGGTGCCTTCGCTCATTTAGTGGAACCGCTCGTCGAAGTGCATCAGGTTCTTGCGGTTGTTCGCGTACGCGCCCGCAAAGTCCGTCGCCCACTGGATATCGGCCACCTGAGCCCGCTTCATGCCTTTGGCGTGGCCATCGGCGAACGCGTAATTGACGACGCCGTTGAACGCGCCGACCGACATCGCGTCGCCGGGGCCGCACCACGCGCCCGCGTACGAGTCCACGATGGGATACTCGCTGATCGCCAGCGTCGTGCCCATCTGAGCGCTGTTGAAGATGACCCAGCGGTTGTCGTTGCGGTGCTGCATCAGACCGTTCCAATAGGTCCAGGTGCAGTACAGCGGGTGCATGAAGATCGTCGAGGCCGGCGCACCGAGTTCACTCGAGTTGAGCGAGTCGGACGAGGTGGAGAGCGGCAGGCCCGTGACCGTGCTGACGCTCGACCAGCCTGCGACACCGAACGCCGCGAACCGACCCGTCGTGCCGCCCGATCGCGCATCCGGGTGGAAGTACGTGAACACGTAGCTCACCGCGCCGCCCGGGGTGTTGGGGCCGGTCGAGGGGCAGTCGTTGCGCTGGAGGGTGTCCTGCGGGGACTTCCAGATGTCGCGCGACTTGACGTAGGGCGCGAGCATCACGTGGCCGCTGTTGACCTGCTCGCAGTCGACCACCGCGGCCCCGCCGCAGCCCCAGTTCGGTCGGCTGTTGCGGAGCATCACGAACTTGTCGTCGTAGTCGTTGTTGTACATCAACGCCGAGAGCATCACCTGCTTCGTGTTGGAAAGGTCGGTGGTCTTCTTCGCGGCGTTCTTGGCCTGAGCGTAGACGGGGAAGAGCATGGCCGCAAGAATCGCGATGATGGCGATCACGACCAGGAGTTCGATCAATGTGAATGCTTTGCGCAAGGCATATCCTCCTGAAAGAGCAATGGACGCGAACGTCCTCGACCCCAGTTTAGCGCAATTTTCTGGCAACGCCAAACAAACTCACCGCCCGACCAGCCAGACCGTGAGCGGATTGTAGAGCAGCACGCACAGGAACACGCCCGCCGCGCACAGGGCGCAGGTGCCCGCCAGACCCGAATTCATGGGCGCGGACTCTCGGCGCAGAGCGTCCTCGTCGTCCACGAAGGCGGCCTTGGCGATGCCGACATAGTAGAAAACGCTGATCACCGAGTTCACGGCCAGCACGATCGCAAGCTCCATCAGGCCGCTGTTCAGGGCGTCGTTGAACACCATGAGCTTGCCCATGAAGCCCGCCGTCGGCGGGACGCCGATCAGGGACGCCATGAACACGATCAGGCACACCACGGCGAACGGCTGCCGCTTCCAAAGACCGTGCAAGTCCTCGAGGCGCGTACCCTCCTTGCCGCCCGTGGCGGTCATCGAAACGACGGCCAACGCGCCCACGGTCATGAGGCTGTAGGCCAGCAGGTAGTAGACCACGGTGCCAAAGCCGATCGCTTCGGGGTTGCGCGCGTGCGCCAAGATCGCCACGAGGATGTATCCCGCGTGTGCGATCGAGGAGTAGCCCAAGATGCGTTTGACGTCCTTTTGAACCAGCGCCACCAGGTTGCCGACCGTCATGGTAAGGATCGCCACCCAGAACAGGATCGGCATCCAGAAGTCTTGCAGCTGGCTCGCGAAGAGCGTCTGGTTGGTCACCGACGCGTCGAGAACCCGCCACAAGGCAGCCACCGCGCCGATCTTGGAGCCCGCCGCCATGAAGGCCGTCACATTGGTCGGTGCGCCCTGATAAACGTCGGGCGTCCACTGGTGGAATGGCACGAACGCGGCCTTGAACCCGAGCCCGAACAGCAGGAGCACAAGGCCGAACACCATCAGATTGCGGCTCGATTCGTCGCCGGGGTTCCATCCGGCGGCGATTCCGTCCAGGTGCAACGTGCCCGTCGCGCCGTAGAGCATGGCGATGCCGTACAGCAGGAAGGCACTGGCGAAGGAGCCCAACAGGAAGTATTTGAGCGCCGACTCCTCGGATTTCTGCTCTCCTCGGCTCATGCCCGCCAGGACGTACAAGGCGATGGAAAGCACTTCGAGGCCCAAGAACAGCATCAGCAGGTTCTTGGTCGTGGCCATGATCATCGCGCCCGATGCCGACCACAGGAGCAACGGATAGAACTCGCCGTAGGCGATGCGTTTGGCGCGCAGGTAACCCTCGCTGAACATCACCGTGAGGCCGGTGACGAGGATCAAGATGAGTTGGATGGCCGAACCGAAGCGGTCGCGCAGGACCATCGTGCCGAACGATTCGAGGTCGGCGGCGCCGAACTGGGCCACCACCGATACCCCGGCAACGAAGAGGCCGACGAGGGTCGTCAAGACGATCGCGTTGTTGTTCCGCTTGGGCCGCAGCATCTCGATAATGAGGCCGACGATGCCGGTGCAAACGACCAGGATCACGGGCAGAATCGAGGCCCAGTCGACGGTTGGCGGCGTGAACGTCTTCGCCAAGGCGTCGTTCATGGCCTTGGCGGCGGCGGTGGAATCGGCAAAGGTGCTAAGCATGGGCGTCAACCGGTTCCCGGGCAAAGAGCGGGGCCGAAGCGAGATCGAGAACGATGTCGGCGTCGGGATGCGCCGCGATGAGCGCACCTTGACGCAGCGATCGGACCTCGCCGACAGTCATCGGCGATCGGTCCACTTCCCAACCGAAAAAACGGGCGGGCAGGTCGGAAACAAAATCAAGGTAAGGGTCCGCGCCTTCGACAAAGAGCACGTTGAACGCATCCTCGAACTCGGCGAGGATGGCGCGGTCGACCTCCAGGTGGTGGCCGCCGTACTCCATCGGGGTCGAGGCGTCGGGCGCCGCGCCGACGACGCGGTAGAAGACACCGTCGGCACCGGATTCCAGGGCATGGGCGATCTCGGCCCGCGTCTCGGCAGCCAGTCGCTCCAACTCCGAGCCCCCCTGCGCCGGGTCCTCGGCGAGCAAGGCGTTCAGGTCGAGCCCTTGGGCTTTGGCTCGACCGTAGGGGTTCAGGACCTCGACGACCTGCATGCGGTCACCCGAGCGGGCGAGACCCTTGGTCGTCGCACAGACGATGAGGTCGGCGTCGGTCCTGCCCGCCGTCACGCGGCCTTCGACCACGCCGCCACGGGCCGCTGCCACCACTCGCTCGCGCGGCGTCAATGCGGTTCGGCCCCCTCGCCGGTCAGTTTGGGGATGATCGGTTCTTCGGATTCGGACTCGGGGTAGAAGTTCGCGGGAACGACCACGTTGACGATTTCCCACGCGTCTCCGGCGCGTTCGCGCGGGGTCACCTGAACCAGGTTGCCCTTGCCATCAATCTCGGTTTCCAGGTTGGTCCAACTCGGCCGGTCGCCTTCGGGGTTCAGCGCCATCATGCGGATCGCCGCGATGCTGGGCTCCATGGGCCTCAGGAACGTGTTGGGATACAGGCCGCCCCAGAACACGAACACGATCAGCAGGCCGCACATGGCGACTTCCCACCGCTTGAGGTCTTTGAGCCGCTTCAGGTCCGGATTGGTGATCGGACCGTAGAACACCTTCTGGAACATCCACAGCAGGTAAACGGCTGCGAAGATGACGCCCGCCCCGGCAAGCACCACATAGACGAACGGGATGCCGTACAGGTCCTTGGCCGCCGTATCGAACCCGCCAAGCAATGCCATGAACTCGCCGATGAACCCGTTGGTGCCCGGCAGACCCACGCTCGAGAGCATCACGATGAGGAACAGCGCCGAGTAGACCGGCATTTGCGCCTTCAATCCGCCGTAGTCGGAGAACTTGCGCGTGTGGGTGCGCTCATAGAGCAAGCCCACCATCAAGAACAACGCGCCTGTGCTGATGCCGTGGGCCAGTTGCTGGTAGCTCGCGCCGACCAGGCCCGTATGGTTCAACGTGAAGATCCCGAACAGCACAAAGCCCATGTGCGCCACCGACGAGTAGGCGATGAGCTTCTTGACGTCGGTCTGCATTGCGGCCACGATCGCGCCATACAGGATGCCGATCACGGCCAACGCCACCACCTTCCCCGCCTCCTTTTGGACGGCATCGGGGAAGAAGGGCAGGACGAACCGCAGGAACCCGTAGGTGCCCATCTTCAGCAAGACGCCCGCCAAGATGACCGAACCCGCCGTCGGCGCTTCGACGTGCGCGTCAGGCAGCCACGTGTGGAACGGGAACGCCGGCGTCTTGATGAGGAACGCAAGGGTGAACGCCCAGAACAGCGGCTGCAGGTGCATCGCCGTGGACCAGAATGTGCCGCCCGCGACGAGGTTCTGGATGTCGGCGATGGCGAACGACCGCTCGCCCGTGATGCCCGCGTACTGGCCGCTCATCCAGATCATGCCGATGAGCATGAAGATCGAGCCTGCGAACGTGTAGATGAAGAACTTGTTCGCCGCGTAGCTCCGCCGCTCGCCGCCCCAGATCGCGATGAGGAAGTACATCGGGATCAGGCTGGCCTCGAAGAACGTGTAGAACAGGATCATGTCCATGCTCACGAACACGCCCAACATGG
>JACFNW010000042.1:0-4436 GCA_019454665.1 Fimbriimonadaceae bacterium
GCTGAGCCCTTGGGCGACGTTAGTCGCCCAAGGTGTCGAAGCGGACAAACGGGGTGCGTCGCGCCTCACTAGCGCGAGGGCACGACAGAGCGAGCCCCTCCAGGTCAGGGGCGTTCCCACGTCCGAGACGCGTTCGACCGCTCGCAAGCGTCCAGAACCAACTGGTTCGCCAATCCGTCGTGGAAGTTCGGGCTGGGGCACTCGCCCGCGCCGATCGCCTTGAACGCATCGGCCAGGAGGTTCACAAACGTGTGTTCGTAACCGATGATGTGCCCGACGGGCCAATACGCCCCCGCATACGGATGGGAGCCCTCGGTGGCTTGGATCACGCGGAAGCCGTGCGTGCCCTCGGGGTCCGCGTTGTTGTAGTACTCAAGCTCGTTCAACCGCTCCAGGTTGAACACCACCGAGCCCTTCGAACCATTGATCTCCCACTTGTGGTGGTTCTTGCGCCCGACGGCGAAGCGGCTGGCTTCGAACGTCCCCAGCGCCCCGTTCTTGAACCGCGCCAGCATGATGACGGCGTCGTCTACGGTCACGTCGCCCATCTCGGTGGATGCCGCCGCGCCGAGCTTGTCGTCAATGGCGCCCGCCAACGGCCGACGCTTCACAAACGTCTCCAAGTGGCCGCACACGTCCTCGAACTCGCCGATGAGGTGGCGCGCCATGTCAATGATGTGCGCGTTGATGTCCCCGTGCGTGCCGCTGCCGGCCTTGTCCTTCTGCAAGCGCCAAACGAGAGGGAAGTTGGGGTCGGCGATCCAGTCTTGCAGGTAGACGGCCCGGAAGTGGTAGATCTTGCCGAGCGTGCCCTCGGCGATCATCCGCTTGGCCAAGCCCACCGCCGGGGCCTTGCGGTAGTTGTGGAAGATGGCATGAGGTTTGCCCGACTTCTCGACGGCGGCCACCATGCGGCGAGCCTCCTCGACCGTATTCGCCAGGGGCTTCTCGCAGAACACGATCTTGCCCGCCTCGGCGGCGGCGATGGCGATTTCGGCGTGGCTGTCGCCGGGAGTCGAGACGTCCACGACGTGGATGTTCGGGTCTTCGACGACCTTGCGCCAATCGGTGGAATAGCCTTGCCAGCCCATCGCGTCGGCGGCTTTGGAGACGGCGGCTTCCGTGCGTCCGCAGATCGTGTGCATCACGGGCTCGACGGGCAGATCGAAGAAGCGGGACACCTGCCGATAGGCGTTGCTGTGGGCTTTGCCCATGAATTGGTAACCGATGAGACCGACGTTGAGCTTGGGCTTCGACATCGGTGTCTCGGTTCGCCGCGCGGGCCGCGATTCCTTCAGGCTTTCGCGCGTCTCGCGGCACGTTTGATCTGGTTGATCTGGCCCAGGTGGTACGCCCCGTGGACGGCGATGCGCGTGAGGATGCCGACGGCTTCGGCGTCCGAGCCCATCTGGTGGTCCATCGGCTCAGAGGCGGCGATGCGCCTGGCTTCGCGCAGCCCCTCGGTGAACTGCGCGCGAAGACCGGACCACTCGTGCGGCTCGGGCTTGCGCCAGTCCTGGTTCCATTCGGTCATGCCGCTCTTCGAGCGGCCCCCACGGAGCGCGCCGAGCCAGAACGTCTGCCACATGACGGCGTGCGCCAGGTTCTCGGCGATCGTGGTGGGCAGGGGTTCGACCGAGGCGTTGGCGGCTGCCGCCGAGACCCTCAGGCACGACTCGGGGTCGGGGATGTCGAATCCGCCGAGGATGTGGTCGAAGACGGTGGCGAGGTCGCTGGGCACACCTTAGTATAGGAGACGTCAAAGAGCCCTCCCCGCACCCGAGGGGCGAGGAGGGTTCAGAGTAGGTTTTCTACGCGCTAAACTGCGTTAGGCTTTGGCGGCGCGGCGGCGTCGCAGCAGGGCGAGCACACCGGCACCGAGTCCGATCATCGTGGCGGGTTCGGGAACGGGATCGCCTTCGATGGCGAAGGGAAGCTCGGGGGCTTGGTTCCAACTCCCGGTCGTCACGGTCGCAGGGTTCCAAGTCACACCCGAGTCCACGCTTACCACGGAGTTGCCGATGCGGGTGATCGGGTCGTCCGGATTCCCCGAATTCGGATCCATGACGTAGGGCATCCAGTTGTTGGCCGCCGCGGTGTTGGACATGTTGAACACAGCAAAGTAGGTGCCGTCGGCAAGCGAAACTCCGCCAAAGTTGCCTGTGATGTTGAACACCCGGCGCGCCGTATTGCTCAGGTTGGCGGCTCCGTTGAACACGCGATAAATGCCGGAGTCGGCCCAAGTCGCCGCAACCGAGGCAACCACGGAACCCGTTACCGTTCCCTGTCGAATCTCGATCGTGCCCGCACCAAATCGGGGCGGGTTGTTGTTGGTGTCGTAGGCAAAGCCGGTGATCGAGTTGACCATCCAGCCGCCACCACTGACCGTGAAGTCATCAGCCCGCCATGCCGTGGCAGTGATGTTGGATCCGCCCGAGTTCGGGACGGCAGACGCCATGCTGACATCGGCCCCACCGGCACCTGCCCCAGCGTGTGTGACCAGCGGACCGTTGTTCCAGAGCTCAACGGCGAACGACGAGGATGCAACCACGGCCAACGCCGAGGCGAAAATGACTTTCTTCATGATGTCCGTACTCCTGTCAGCGTCTGCGTGGACTGTTGCCAGCCCCGGTCCTCTTCGGGACGGGACGCCTTCGCAGGCGACTTTAGCACGAGACCTCAAACCTGTCAAGCATGGTTTCGGCTTCGAGGGGCTTTGGGAGGGTTTTTCCGAGGGCTCTCCTTGAACCTGACGCAGGTTCAAACGACGAACCCGGAGAAAATCGTTGAAAAAAGTCGCCCGCACTCTTGACAGGCGATTCTGCACAAGCTATGATTCACACCAACCAGTTTTCATGCGCGCCCGACAGAGGCGAGGCAAAGAACCTCAGCATGAAGCAGGAGTAGGTACATCATGCGCAATATTGCTCTCTCTATCGCTTTTGCGGCGGTGGCTGGTTCGTCTCTCGCCCAGACCATCGTCTACGACACCATCGCAGGAACCGGAGCCACCACAACCACCGGAGGCACTCCGCGAAGCCGGATGGCCGACGGCATGAGCTTCCTTGACCCTGGCGCGGGGCTCAACTGGTCGGTCACGTCGGTTGATTTCACCCTGTTCGTCGCGGGAGCCCAGAATTTCACGGACGTCACTGCTGAAGTCATCCTGTGGAACGAGTGGAACGCGGCGGGATTCGGCGGCGCAGGCACCAACGTCTTCCAAAACGAAGCGGGTCGTCAGACATTCAGTTTGGGACCCGTGACGACTGCCGGAAGCTCGGTCTTCGCCGTCAATACCGCCTTCACTACGCCTATCCTGATGTCGGCGTTCAACAACGTGGGCATCGAGATCAACCTGCTGGCCGACTCTGCGGCGAACCAGAACCTCGCTCTTGGACTCAAGGACTTCGCTCCGACGGTTGGGACCGGCACGAACCTCTTCTATCGGGACGCAGACTCCAACGGCTCGATCCAGACCACTGACGGCCGGACCATCACGGGGTGGACCAACACCAACGTGGCCTTCACGGTCCATGCCGACGCGGTTCCGGAACCCGCTTCGATGATCGCGCTGGGCGCGGGCGCGCTTGGCGTACTGGCTCGTCGCCGCCGAAAGACGGCCTGAGCCTGCTCGTTCATCGCCCCGTCAACGCCTCCGGTCTTCTAGACCGGAGGCGTCGGTGTTCGTGGACTGTTGGCACGTGCTGTTACCGCAAGCCCAGAATCTGGGCCAAGTCGCTTCGGCGGTCGAGAATGTCCTGCCAAAGGTCACCCCGCTCGGCGACGCGGTCGGGCACGTTGGCGATATCGAACGATGCGGGGTACACGTCCGGCAGTTCGTCCCACGAGACGGGCACCGAGACCTTGGCTCCAGCCGTTGCGCGGGGCGAGTAGATCGAGGCCAGCGTCTTGCCGCGCACGTTCTGGTTGTAATCGAAGAAAATCTTGCCGGCTCGCTTGTCCACGGCCCATTCGAGCGTCACATCGTCGGGCATCTGGGAGCGCAGGTGCTGGCCGATGACCTCGGAGGCCGACCGCGTTTGATCGAACGTCAGGTTGCGCTCGATCGGCACGAAGATGTGGAGGCCCGTCTTGCCCGTGGTCTTCACGTAGGGGCTCAAGCCTAGCGAGACCAGCAGTTCCCGCAACCGCAACGCCACCTCGCACCCCTTGGAGAACGCCGCCCGGTTGAGCGCCGGCTCCTCGCCTTTGCGCTCGGTGCCTTTGTAGATGTAGGGGTCGAGATCGAAGACCATGAAGTCCGGGTAGTTCAGGGCCGAAGACTGCAAGGCGTCCGGTGAGGAGCCGTAGTCGTCGGCCATGCCGTCGCCGGGCCGGGCGATGCGCGAGTACCACGTGTGAATCTCCAGGTCGGCGATCTGGGCCAGCCAGACCAGGGTGGCCAGGTTGTTGCACACCATGTAGTCGCCCGATTC
>JACFNW010000042.1:4446-10483 GCA_019454665.1 Fimbriimonadaceae bacterium
GCCCCGGTGACCCGAGAAAATGCGGATGCTCTCGACGTAGGGCGGCAACGTGCCCTCCCAGTGTTTCTGGTAGAAGTGGGCGTCCTTGTGGCCGTTGGGAAACCGCGTGAGCGTGAGCGGACGATCGCGCAGGTTTCGCAGCATCGCCACATGGTTGCGGAGGCAGTAGCGCACGTACTCGCGCTTGGTGAACGCCCGTTCGCCCTCGTCCTCGGTCCAGAGGGGCTTGTCGAGATTGCTGAACTTGACCGGATAGCCGCCGACCACCAGGGTGGTGTCGGGGCGGCAGGTTTCCACCTCGGCGATCAGCGCCGAAAGGTCGTCCACGGGTGCGGGATCGGGGTCGCGAGGTTGGGCAGGCACGGTGGCCTTGTCTGGACGCATGCGCATGAAGACGGGTGCGCGAAGGTGGCCGACTTCGGTGTAGCTGTCGAACTTCACCTCCACCCAAAGGTCGGGCCGCAGCCAGACGACCTGAGGCTCCTTCATTTCGGGTACGGCTGGGAAGGGACATTCACGGGCGATCAGGGGATCGAGGAGGGCGCGCACCTCGACGAGTTGGCCATCGTCGAACCCTGAACCGACGTTTCCCACGTAGCGCAGTCCTTCCTCGGTCTGCGTGGCGAGGACCAGCGAGCCGAAGGTCGCCGAGCGCCACCCTTGGCCGACGGTGAACCCGCAGACCAGGAACTCGTCGCTGAGCTGCCTCTTGATCTTGAGCCAATCGGCGGAGCGCTTGCCGGATTGGTACCGGCTGGCCTTGCGCTTGGCGACGATGCCCTCGAACCCCAGTTGGATGCACGCCGCAAGCAACGTGGGTCCATCGCCTTCCAGAGTCTGCACGAGGAAGACGTCCTTTGGTGGGTCGGCCAACGCGCGTTCCAGGCGCTGCCGCCGCGAGGACCAGGGCTCGCCCCGGTGGTCGCCTTCGGAATCGAACAGCAGGTCGAACGCATAGAACTGGACGGGGAACTGGCGTTCGGCTTGGGCGATGCTGAACTCGTCCTTGAGTTGGAATCGCTTGAGCAACCGCTGGAACGACGCCTGTCCCTGCTCGTCGAGCGCGACGATCTCGCCATCCAGCACGCACGGGCCGCCCAATGCAGCGAGCCGTTGGCGAAGCACGGGGAACTGACTGGTGATGTCGTTGCCGTTGCGGCTCAAGAGGCGGACGGCATCGGGCCCGACGAGCGCCAACGCACGAAAGCCATCCAGCTTGGGCTCGAACACCCAGTCGGGATTCGTGAAGGCGGCTTCGGCGAGCTGAGCCGTCATCGGAGCCAAGTCCCTGGGCCAGGCGACGGGGCTCGCGGTCTGGGACCCTCCTTGGAGGTCTTCGATGCTTCTGCCCGACACCACGGAACGGTCGAGGGTCAGCACGTCCAGCGTGTCGTCCGCGTACGCGTCTTTGTGCTTGAGCAGGAGCCAGTCCTTGGCGTCTTTCATGCGGACCAGCGCGAACGAGCCGCGCAGTTTCTCGCCGAACACCGTGAACCCGATCTTGCCGGCTTCGAACTCGCGTTGCAGCTCGGCCTCAATGGCGTCCCGGTCTTCCAGGTCTACCGGGTTTTCGTCGGGATAGAACGTGCCGCGATCCCAGACGATCACCTCGCCGCCGCCGTACTCGCCCTTGGGGATGACGCCTTCGAACTCCGCGTAGCCCAGCGGGTGGTCCTCGACGAGGACGGCGAAACGCTTGTCGCCGTACTTCAGGCTCGGCCCCTTCGGCACCGCCCACGACTTCAGCACGCCGCCCCATTCGAGCCGCAGGTCGTAGTGCAGGTTGCGCGCGGCGTGCTTCTGGACCACGAAGACCGGCCACTTGCCCGCGCTGCGCGCGGGCGCCGAGGCGGGCTCGGGGGTCTTGCCGAAATCGCGTTTCTCGCGGTACTCGTCGAGCACGGGCCTATTGTGACCGCGACTGGGACCGTTCCAGACCGTGGCCGAGCGTGGGCGAGCAGGGTCGCGTTGTCCTCGTACACCCACGGCGTGTCCCAAAGCAGCTTGAGCGCGCGCGTGATCGGCATCGTGTGGAAGCGATCGGGCCACAGCTCGGCCACCTTGCGTTCGATGGTCCGGGCGTGCTTTCCTGCGGCTTGGGGGAACAGATGGTGGGCGACATGCGCGCCGAAGTACTGGTGGAGCGGGTCGAGCACCTTCAGCGGGCCGGGAAGCGTCACCGAGAGGGAAGTCGCCAGCACGTCGCTCTCGTCCGCGAGCGGGTTCAGGAAGTGGTTGGTGGCGATGTAGGCGATGACCATCGCGTTGAGCACCAGCAGCGGGACAAGGTAGCCCCAGACGAGCACGGGCCATCCCAGCCACGCCGAAACGCCGAACCACAGCCCGGCCTGGAGAAGCGTCTGCGACAGCATGACCGCCTTGTCTCGGCCGCTGGTTTCGGGGTCGCGGAGGTAGACGATCAGCATCCGCATCGTCTGTTGAGTCATCCGAAACGTGAACGAGCCGAAGATGACGAGGTTGCGGAGGAGCGGGGAGAGTCGGTAGAGGAACTTGAGGACGGGGTTGTGCTTGTAGTCCTCGATGGTGAACAGGTGGTCCGGGTCCACGCCCTTGATCTGGGTGTTGTTGTGGTGGTCCGAGTTGTGCCACTTGCGCCAGAGCAAGGGGCTGATCCATAGCGGGCTGAACCCCCATCCCGCCAGAAGATCGCGCAGCCACAGCTTGCGCACCGTGCCCCCGTGCGCGATGTCGTGCGCCACGAAGCCCATGCAACCCATCGAGTGGCCAATGGCGAGTGCGGCAAACGGCGCCCAGACAAGGGAGTAGCGGGTCGCGAGAAGCCAGTACAGTCCGGCGATGAGGGCTGTGTGGACGGGCAGCCAAAGCAGGTTGCCGAAGTCCGGCGCGAACACTTCGGCGGGCAGCGAACGCTTCAACTCCTTGCGGTAGTTGGGCACGTTGGTGGCTCGGGCTGGCATCGGATTCGGCTCCATAGACGGCGTTATGGAATTGTATCGCGGTCAAGAGCGTTACGCCAACAGCGCGCCTCGCGTGGCAGGCGAGGCCCCAAAGTCCTGCGGACGCACGACGGCTTGGGACATGATGAGCGGTTGCGATGTCAGCCAAACGTCGGTACTCCGAGAAGCAGGTGACTCGTGTGCTGCGCCGTGCGGCCGAGATTCAGTCGTCTGGCAGAAGCGAATCGGCGGATGGTCTCTCCGAGGACGAAGTGTTGCGGGTGGGGGCGGAAGTCGGCCTCGACGCGCAAGCCGTGCAGAAGGCTCTGGCCGAGGTGGGGTTCAACGATGACGACGCCCAAACCCGTTGGCTGGGTGCCCCGGAGCAGTACGAACTGGAGCGGGTCGTCGAAGGAGAGCTGGACGCCCACGCGTGGCGAGAGATGGTCGCCGAACTCAACGCGACGTTCAAGCAAGCGAATCCGGGCACGTTTCAGGATGGGCAGGGCGCCTGGGAGCACCGTCACGAACTCGGTTACGTTCGCGTGTTGGCCGTTGCCCAGCGAGGCATTACACGCGTTCGTCTGGTGGCACACATTGATCCGGCGATCGTCGTGGGCATGGTGATTTCGATCGCGACGATGCTCATCTCCACCGCCCTGGTGTGGAGTGCGGAAGCCATGCGCCCGTGGGGATCGCTTTTGGCGACGCTGGCTGTTTGGGCGACGGTGATCTTGACGTTCCGTGGAACCGTTTCGTCCTCGTATCTGAAGGATCGGGCCAAGACCTCCGCCCTGATGGATCGGCTGGCCGAGCATGTGGACGCGCGGAGTTCTGGGCTCGCCATCGGCAACTCCCAAACTTCCGACGACAGTTCGACCCAATCGCTCGCCGCCGACGTCTAAAGGGACATGCCCTTGAACCGTTCGCTTGCGATCGCCCTTGCCGGAGTTGCGGCGCTCTCGTCCGCCCAGCTCCAGTTGACGACCTTCGCTTCCGGATTCTCGAACCCCATCGCGATCATCGCCGACCCGGATTCGGCCAGTCGGTTCTTCGTGGTGCAGCAGCGGGGACTGATCCGAATCGTCGAGAACGGCTCGGTGTTGCCGGGCAACTTCCTCGATGTGTCCACGCTGATCGCGACGGGAGGCGAACGCGGATTGCTGGGCATGGCCTTCGATCCGGCGCACGCCACGAACCGGTACTTCTATCTCAACTTCACGGAGACGAGCACGGGCGCGACGCGGATTGTCCGCTACACGCGCAGCAATGCGACCACTGCCGACGCCGCTTCGAGGTTCGATTTGCTCCGCATCCCGCAGCCGTTCACGAACCACAACGGGGGCACCATCGCGTTTGGCGACGACGGCTTCTTATACATCGGCATGGGCGACGGCGGCAGCGCCAACGACCCCAACAACGCCGCTCAGACCACGTCCAGTCTGCTGGGGAAGATGCTTCGCATTGATGTGAACGGCGACGACTTTCCGACCGACAACGCCCGCAACTACCGCATTCCGCCGAGCAACCCGTTTCTGGATGGCGTTCCGGTGACCGCGAGTGGCGAGATTTGGGCGTTCGGCGTCCGCAACCCGTGGAAGTGGTCGTTCGATCGGAAATCGTTGGGCGGATTGGGGGCGATGTTGATGGGCGACGTCGGCCAGAATCAATGGGAAGAGGTCAACTACGAGCCCTTTGGCGCGGGCGGACGCAATTACGGTTGGCGGATGCGGGAGGGGGCGCACTCCACGGGCTTGACGGGCAGCGCCTACACGCCCTGGGTGGACCCGATCGTCGAGTACAGCCATGCCGTGGGCGGCTCGATCACCGGTGGGTTTGTGAACCGGGGCAACGCCCTCGGGCCGGACTTCTACGGACGCTACTTCTTTGCCGACTACATCTCTGGCCGGGTTTGGTCGGTGTTTGTGGATGTGGACCCCGCGACGGGCGAGGGCAGCGCCAGCGACTTGCGCGAGCACACGTCGGACTTGACCACCGGAACGAGCATCGGCAACGTGAGTTCGTTCGGCGTGGACCGGTCGGGCGAGTTGTTTATCGTGGGGTATGGCGGCACGGTTTATCGGTTGGCGCCCGAGGGGGACTTGGGCAACGAGCTGACGGCGATGGTGATGTTCGGTGGGAACTCGAATCGTGCGCTTCGCGACAGGTTCGTGCTGGACGTTCGGGCTCAAGGCTCTACCACGCCGCTGCACCGCTACACGATGTCCATGGACGAGGTGGACGCGTTCCGTTGCCCCGTTCCGGCGCGGACGATTGACGTTTCGATCAAGCCTGGTTCGTTCCTTCGGCGGACGGTGTCTTTGGACGCGACAAGCGGCGACGTGCACGGGATGTTCGAGATGGTGAACGGTGATGTGAACGGGGACAACACGATCAACATCAGCGACTTCTTGGCGCTTCGTCAGGCGTTTGGGACGTCGGCGGGCGGGCCGGCGGATTTGAATGGCGACGGGAGCGTGAACGTGGCCGACTTCCTGATCCTTCGTTCGAACTTTGGGCGGACAGGCGATCAGTAAGGACTCGGAGACATGCATTGGGTAGCCTCCTTGTTGTGCCTCTGGTCGCGAACCTGCATGGAGTAAGAGTGCATCTCTACTATGAAGATCATGCGCCGCCTCACTTTCACGCGGTCATCGGAGGCCAGGAAGTGGTTGTGGGCATTGACCCGGTCATCGTCTTGAAGGGTTCCCTACCGCAAAGCGAGCAAGCCCACGTGCTGGATTGGGCCCGCCGTCGTCAAGCAGACCTGTTGGTACAATGGCGTCGGGCGCGTCAGGGACTGCCCATTGAGAGGCTAGAGCGATGACATCCACTTTCCCCAGACTGCGACGACTGGCCAATCTCGGCGACATGAGGTTGGCACTCGTGTTCGAGGACGGGCGCCTCGTCGTTGTGGATCTGACCGAAACCGCAAGCAAGGGTGGCGTGTATGCCCGCTTGAGCGAGCCAGCGTTCTTTGCAAAGGCCCGAATCAGTCAGAAGGGAAGGGCGCTCGCCTGGCCGGGCGGACTCGATTTCTGTGCCGACTCTCTCTACGGACAGGGGGCGGCCATTCAGGCCGTTCGAGCGCAAGGGACTCCATTCGGTGCCAGGGTCTT
>JACFNW010000043.1 GCA_019454665.1 Fimbriimonadaceae bacterium
TGTGGCCGGCGGCACTCCATCGTCGCCGTCTGCGTCGTCCCCCAGCATCATGTTCTGGAAAAAGTTAGTCGGCGGCATTTGTTTGGTATCGCCCACCACAATCGCCTGAGAGGCTCGCGCGATCGCTCCGATCGCTTCTTCTGGGCGCACCTGGCTTGCCTCATCGAAGATCACGACATCGAACCGGGGACCATCCTGAGGAAGGTACATCGCCACCGACACGGGACTCATCATGAAGATCGGCTTGATCTTCTGAATGGCTGGCCATGCCGTCTGCATGGTCTTGCGTATCGGCTGATGGGGTCTTCGCTTCGTGGCTTCTCGCTGGATGGCACCAAGGCCTCCGGCACCTCCGTGTCCTTTCGGCAGGTCCTGGCGGTGCTTGAGTCTGATCCTCTGCCGATTCGCGAGCAGCAGTTGCCGATCCAGTTCCCGAAACCTCTCCAGCTGAGTCTCTTGCGTCGTCAGGCTGAAAGCCCGTAGGGAGGGGTCTTCGTAGACGCGTCTCAGAGCGCGTTCAAAGTAGCTTCTCGCGACAATCTGTTCGGTAGGGGCACCCTGGCGAGAAAACGCCGCCAACGAAGGGATGCCGATCTCGGCGAGCTTGGATTCTAGATCGAGGTACGCGACCCATGCGGTAATGGACTCCTGCTTTGAGACCGCAGCGTTGAGGAGGGAACGAAGGTCGGACAGGCGCTCATGAGGCAGAGACGCTCCCAGAGCCTCCACCTTGACTCTTGCCGACGCGAACGCTTCTCTGGCTCTCCTCAGGGACAGTAGACAGGCCCTGATCTCCGCGAGGTCCAGTTCCAGCGGCTGGTCGAAGAACGTCGAGGGCAGCAGGCCGCTTTCGACTGCGTTGCGAGACTTCTCCAGCCACTCCCAGGCCGCCCTTCGTTCGGTCCACGGGTCGCTTGGCGAGCAAGCGGCTCCGGAAAAGACCTTCTGGATCGCGGCCTTGCCAGCCGAGACCCGCGCCGCAAGGCCGCGCAGTTCCAAGGCCGCTTCGATCGCGGCCGTTCGGTCATCATCGTTGGCCATCCCACCGCGCGCGAGCGCGCTCAGCTTCTTTCGACACTTGTGAAAGCGCGGGTCGAGAATCCGCAAGCGCGATCTTCGAAGGCCGTCCCACTCCGACTTGAGCGCGTCGAGGTCGGAGCTTTCCGCCTCCGGAACGAGGACCGGGCTCCACTGCGAATGAAGCTCCGCCCATCGCGAGCCTTTCGCAAGGAGTTCGCGTATCTCAGGCCCACTGGCGGTTCGAGCAGCATTCAGATTCATGCCGCTGAGGGCTGGCCGTTCCGCAATCGCTTCGAGGGCCAGGCACAGTCGGTCGATGTCTGCGAATCGGTCAAGCGCACCGGCTTGGATCTGATCTGCGGCCGCCCTTGCGGCGCGCTCAAGTTCGATGAGCCGGTCCCTTAGAGACACGGTCTGCGACACCATCCGCTGGCACTCGACGGGGTCCAAGTAACGCGTGACGAAGCGGAATGGGTGCTCGTAGGGCGTGCCGTTTTGCGATATCCAAAGATCTAGGGAGCGCGCGATCTCGCGCCTCGACGAGAGTTGCTCCCGATCGCATTGCGCTTCGGACTCGGGCAGACGCTGGCCCTTGGTGGTGTCATGGCCGAGTTTTAGAATCTCGCCCATGACTTCTCGAGGTGTGCGCCCAAACTCTTCTAAGCTCTTGTTCACCGCTTCGGCGTATTGGTTGAGTCCGTCCCTCACCCGTTGCAGGTCTGAGAAGGGGAAGTCGACGCCGGGGGCGGACGGCTGATCTTCGAGCGTTGCCACGATGGATTGGTAGAAGCTCTTCTTGTTGGTGTTGTGGCTGTGGAGTTCCAGGCACAGCGATCGCAATCCGACGCGCTCCAGATTCCTCGCGACGACGTTGAGTGCCGCCTGCTTTTCGGCGACGAAGAGGACCGTCTTGCCACGCGCCACGCAGTCCGCCAACAGATTGGTGATGGTCTGGGATTTACCCGTCCCGGGCGGGCCCTCGATCACCATCGTCTTGCCCTGGGCGGCCTGCATGATCGCGGACAACTGGCTCCCGTCGCAGTCGACAACCTCGGTGCACGCGCTGACAGGCCGAATGGGATCGATGGAGCCCGAGGGCAGGGGGTCTGGCGCATCGCGGTACATATGGTCGGGATCGGGGTCGAAGATGACCTGCAAGTCTGCATGATCCGACAGACTGGATTCCCATCGGGCCGGGTCCAGATCCGCATACATCAGGTACTTGGCGGAACTGAAGAAGGCGAGCGAGATCTCGTCCGTCACAACGTTCCATCCCCGGGCCCCGGCTAAGGCGGCGAGTCGCTGAAACGCCTCCGAGGGCTTGGTGTCCTCGGTGATCTCGAACGAGGGCAGGTCGACCCCGAACTTCTCCTTGAGCAATGCACCCAGCGACAGATTCTCAATGACTTCTTGGCCGTCCCAGGTCAAGAGATACCGGTTCGTGTTGGCCTTGCGCTCCAAGATCACGGGGACAAGAAGCAAGGGCGATGACCGGTCTCCCTCTTGGACCTTTGGATCGGCCCACTTCAATCTGCCGAGCGCGAGGAACAAGGTGTTCACACCGGTCTCTTCCATGAGGGTCCGCTGGTCGCGGAACGTCTTCAGCAGCTTCTTCGATAGCCGGGAAGCCGTCTCTCGGCACGTAAGGACATCGTCCGTGGCATCGACTTCGGCGCGCACGGGCTCCACAGACTCGTCGCCTTCTCCCCCCGTTGGATCCGGTTGGCCGACAAGGCGTAGTGCCTTGCCTTTGGTCACCAGCCAGTCGAAGGCGTGGTCCGCGCTTTCACCTTCCTGGACCTCTGCTCCAACCGTCTTAGATCCCTTGTAGTGGATCAGCCTGTTGCGAGCCGACGTGTCAAGGAGCCTCTTTCTCGCGATCTCGATCTGCTGAGCAACGGTCGAGCCCATCGACACTTTGTACCTGAATCAGCTTTCTGGACCGATAAGCTCGTCGAGCAAACAGCCATATACGGACATGTAGGGTACCCGTCGCATGGCGGAGGGCCTCAGTCTGCACCGGGCTTGATCCAGTTCTTCACCACGTCCACACCCTCGGCTCCGAACATGGCGATGGCGACCAGAATCGCCGTCGTGAGCGCGAGGCCGAGCAGACCGATCACCATGCCGACCAAGCCGAACGCGAGGTCCTCCTCCAACACGGCCAGGCCCATCAAGAAGATCCCGAGCGCCGGCAACGTGTTCGTCAGCGGGATCGGCAACATCATGGACATCGAGCAAAGCAGGATGACTCCTCCCAGCACGCTGGGAAACACACTGGTGCGGAACAGGCTGGCGCCCCGGGGCTTGAGCATCCGCTCGAAGAAGGCGATGAACCGCGTCATACCCTTCACCACTTTCGAGTCGCCCCGCGACTTGATCTTCCGCTGCAGCACGCGTTCCGGAAACCACGGCTGCGAGCGGCGGCGGATCATCTGGACGGCCAACAACGAAAGCACGATGCCGAACGGCACCGAGTAGCCGGGCGCCGGCAGCGGCAACGCCGAAGGGATGGAGAGCAACACCAGCAGGAACCCAAAACTGCGTGCCTCGATGCGTTCGAGAAACTCCCCGAACGTGATCTCGCCCGCTTCGCGGTCGAAGGCTTGGCGAATCTGAACGGAGAGCGGCGAAGCGTGGGGTTCCATAGGAATAGAAAACGGGCGGGGAGCCATGGTTGTCACACACCGTCCCGACCTCAGTTCGAACCGTTTGTTGGCCGCTAAGGTTCCAGCCGCAACGAAACGAACGAACGCCCCGGCACCGTGGCACGAAGCCCGCTCCCCGACATCGGCTGGAAGTCCCCGGTCGGTCGCTCCATCAGGTCGGTCGCCACGAATCGCGTCAACCCTACGACCACCTCGGGATCGAACGCGAGCGTGGCGCAAGAGGGTTCATCACCGTAGTTCACCAATCGAACCAGGAGTCCCCCGCCTTCCTCGGCCAGCTTCAGGTGCGCCAGCACGACGTTTTCGCCCGACACCGACACGAACGAACGCGTGGTTGGCTCGTCGCCTTCGCGCAAATCGGTCGGAAACACCAGGAACGGATGGTTGTGGCCCGCGCCGCGCCTCACGAGTTCCGCATGGTCTGGCTTGTGTTCGTCCAGATACACCGAGTAGCGGACCTTCGAGATGCCGACCTCGGGCGCGTGATCGGGGTCGAACGACGATCGCACCAGCCGTAGACGCAGATCGCCGCTCGTGCGTCGGTGGCCGTACTTCGAATCCTGAACCAGCGTCACCCAAAGCCGCCCGGCTCGGAACGTGGCGAACCGGAGCGAGGGGACGTCTTGCGGGTACTCGTGGTCGTCGGGCATGGCGCGCTCGATGACGCCGTAAGGCGTTTCGTAGACGGCCTCGCTCTCGGGGTCGAGGTCGTTGACGTCGGCGTGAATCGCCAGCGACAGGCCGGGAATCCCCCGCTCTGGGTCGCCGATCTCGCGCCAGTCCATCTCGATCTCGCCGTCCAGCCGTCGCCCCACACCGTGGACCCACGTCCGCGTCCGCATCGTGCTCGATCCGCCGGGCAAGCGCAAGCGGGCCTCGGCCAGCGCCGCGACCTGCGGCGTGCCCAAAGGAGCCGAGGTGCCCTGGTTTCGGGGGCCGGCCGCGATGTGGAAGCTCTCGGCGATGGGCTCGTCGTCGGGCCCGAGCCGGTCGCCCAACACCCATGCCGTCATCCCGCGCGGAGCTTCGGTATGGGCGACCAGCCCGATCGCGGGCATGAACCCCCCGTTGCCGAGCACGCCGTCGGCGGTTTCGATCAGGGCCACCGACCCATAGGCTCGGTTGAACTGGACCCGCAAGTGAGGCGTTTGCACGGTGACGTCGTCGAGGCGCACCACGGGCTCGGCGACTGGGGCGGCCCTCCCTTCGCACAGCAAGAACGTCTTGTAGCCCATCGGCGGCACGTCGGCGGCCAGGAAGAGCACCGTGAGTTTGTCGTGTCCCCAATCGTGTTCGCGGCCCAGGAACATCGTGGGATGCTCGACGCCCTCTTCGTCGCGGGCGACGATCAGGGCCGGGTCGAAGTCGGTGTCGTACAGGTGGACGGTCACCGGCTCCGAACGCGTCCACGCACAGGGGTTGAACACCACATAAGGTCGGAAGCGTCTGCCTCCGCCCGAGGCGTTCGAGAAGCCCGTCTCGCGTGCGCCCATGCCCGCACCAGCCACAAACGGAGTGTTCACAATCGCGGCGCGTTCTGCGCGGCCCTCGGGCGTATCGGGCAACAGCCGCGCCGTGTCCACTCGTGATGCCAGGGCCTTGGTCGCTTCGCGTTTGGCCGAGCCCGCGATGGCCGCCGTTTCTTGATAGAGGCCCATGGCGTGCTCCCGTGTTGCCGCGATGCCCGAGCCGGGAAGGATGTCGTGAAACTGGTTGAAGAGCACGTTCAGCCACCCTTCGCGGAGCAAATCGCCGCAACGAGGCCCGCCCTTGGTCTGGTGTGCCAGGGCCGTCAGGGTTTGCGCCTCGACCATGAAGTTCTCGCCGAAGCGGTTGGCCCGCTTGATCGCGCTTTGCGACGTGTAGCAGCCCGTGAACTCGTAGTTCAGTTCGCCTCGGACCGTCGGCACCTCGACCCCGGCGGCAATCTCTGCCTCGATCGCCTCGAAGTACTCCTTGGAGGTCCCGAACCGTACGGTCGGGTAGATGGGCCAGTCGCGCATCTCGACGTAGCGCTCGATTTCGGCGCGCGTCGGGCCGCCCCCGTGGTTTCCCACTCCATACACGTTCAGCCAAGTGCTCAGGCCCGTGGCCGAGGCGAACGCGAACAGCGGGGCCGAGACGTCGTCGCCGATGTTGACGTCGCTGTTGTACCAAGTGGTTTCGTGGTGGACCAGCACCCGAGAGCCATCCGTCCCCTGCCACCAGAACACAGGGGGGCGAGGCTCGCCCGTCCGCAAGTGGCCGTGCCCGCCTCCGGTGCGGCAGGAGTAGTAGTACTTCGCGCCGCCCTGAACCAGCACGTTCGGGATGCTGTCGGCGTGGCCGAACGTGTCGGGCTCCCAGTCCACGGGAAGGGCTTCGGGGCCTAGCCCGAACCGCTCTTGGAAGTAACTCCGCGTGTAGAGCATGTGGTGGGCCAGCGACTCGCCGCTGGCCAGATTCTTGTCGCCTTCGACCCAGTGGCAGGCCGTGATCTCCCAGCGCCCCTCGCGGACACGCTGCCGGATGGCCTCGAACATCGCGGGGTGGTAGCGCTCCATCAGGGCGTAGACGCTGGCCTGGCTCTGGCTGTACGTGAACTCGGGGAACTGATCCATGAACGAGAGCACGGACGCGAACGTGTCGTGCGTCGCCGAGACCGTCTCCTGCCACGACCACATCCAGTTCATGTCGATGTGGCCATGCCCCACGCAAAGCACGGTGAAACGCTTCGCAGCGGGACCAAGCGGAGCCAGCACCGACTCCACACGGGCCACCAAGTCGGCCAGTTCGCCGAGCCCGCCTTCGCACCCGTTGGCCAGCGCCTGGGCTTGTGCCACGAGCCGCCGACCCTCGTCCGGATCGTCCAGCAGAGGAACCAAGCCTTCGGCGCACGCCAACTGGCATCGCAGACGCCTGAGCAGGCGTCTGGCTTCGAGGGCGGGCGCATCCGAGACAGCGCGCAACACGCGCGGAGCGATCAGAGGATCCACACGTTCAGGTTCGCACCCGAGGCTCGGATTCCTTCAGCGGTTGCCGCCCGCGTAGCCGTTTCCGACCAAGTAGCGGTAGCTGTCTTCGACGGCCTGGACCATGTCGGTGGCGCACTCGTCGAGTTCGACCACGACCCACTTCAGCACGTCCCGATTGCGCGCTTTCATCACCGCGCCTACGTCGAGCTTGCCCGAGCCAACGGCCACGTGCGGCTCGCCCTTGACGAACGGACCGTCCTTCATGTGCATCAGCGGGACCTTGTCGGCGAATCGGGCCATCATCTCGGCGGGATCGTTGGCGCCGAACGCGGAACACCAATAGACGTCCAGTTCGAGTTCGAGGTCCGGGCAGAACTCCAGGAGATGCTCGATGGCCAAGCGGCCCTCACGTTGCTCGAACTCCATCCAGTGGTTGTGCAAAGCGAACGTGAGGCCGGCTGCGTGCAGCGTCGGCAAGACGGCGTTCAGCCGGTCGGCCGTGGCGCGGATCGCGTCCACGGTCTCGAACTCGGGAATCCAAAAGCCCGAGACGGTCAGGTTCGTGCCGAGTTCGCCCGCGGTGTCAATGAACTGCTGGACGGTCTCCGGGGTCGGCGTCGGGCCGAAGTACGAGGAGACGACCATGCCCATGTCTTCGACGACCTTGCGGAACTCGGCGGGCGTCATGCCGTAGCCGTAGCCCTCCACGCCCTTGTAGCCGATGTCGGCGAGCTTTTGCAGGATGGGGAGATGGTTGCCGTTGGCCATCTCGTTGCGCAGAGTGTAGAGCTGGATGGAAAGAGGAGGAGGCACGAGCCGACGTTACCCGAGCCCCGCGCCATGCCTTGCGAACCACGGACCTTCGATCTGGGGAACGAGGGTGGGCCACCGGTTGACGACACCGGCGCAGCCGCCACCTGAAACGCGCTCCGTCGAGTCCGCGCGTGGCACGAGGTCCAGGACGTCAACGCGTGACGGACCAGACGATGAACCCGATCGCCAGCAGGGCCACCAGCGCGGTGCTGAGCTTTTCGTCCTTGCTCAAGTCGAACTCGCGCAGGTTCACGAGCATGACGCATCCACCGATCGGCACCAAAGCAGGCAGCGCAGCCAGCGACACGCCGCCGATGCGCAGGTGCCCGAACACCACGACCGTGAGCAGGTACGCGATCAGCGTCGGCACCATCCAGTAGAACGTGGGCTTCACGCGCATCTGGTACCGGTACAACGCGATGAAGAACATGCCCAGGAAGAGAAAATCGGCGGGCCCGATGTAGGCCATCGCCGCCACCGGGGCGTGAGTCGCTTCGACTTGCACCTGCGGGACGTTGTAGGCCACCGATTCGAAGACCTGGGGCGCCTGCTCCATGATCTGCCGCGTCGGGCCCTGCGGCGTGAGCACCAAGAAGATGTCGAACGCGGCCAGGAAGATGGCGACGGGCAACATCATGTTCTTCTCTTTGATCAGCGTGGCCAGCAAGCCTCCGAGGCCGAGGCACCAGATGAGCAGGCCCGTTTGGGCGAACGCATGGGACACGGCCGCACCCAAGCCCCGATCCATCAACACGAACCGGGCGATCAGGTAGAAGCCAACGTGCGCGGCGACGCCCCCCGCCAAGAGCCACGCGGCGCTCTTGGCCGTCCAGTGGTTGCCGGCGACCCGGAAGAGGGCCACGATCGGGACGAAGACGAAGAACGCCGTGGTGAGCACGCTGGCGAAGGGCAGGACGCTAAGTGGAACGGGCACCAACGAGAGCGCCACGCGCAACGTGGCCAGCATGGCCAGGACGATGACGAACATCGCCAGCCTCTTGGCGTCTCGGGATTGAGCGGTCTCGAGGTTCATCGTCTCAAGAGACCGCGAGAGGCCCGTCGGGAACAGGGGTTCCCTTCCGCTCCAAAACCAAACGATAGACGTCCACAACAGCATGGGTCATACCCGCGATACTGCTGGACCTTACGCTCTTCAGGGCCCCCTCAGACATACCAGTATATAGGGACTCGTCGTTGATCAGGCTCAAAACGCGCGCCGCCATCTCCTTCGAATCGTTCTTGCAGACCCATCCGTTCACCCCGTTTTCTACGGCGGCGCTTGCGCCGCCTCCCCCGACGACCACGGCCGGAAGGCCGTATGTCATGGCTTCTTGCACCACGAGGCCCTGGGTTTCGGTCACCGAAGCGAACACGAACACGTCGGCGGCGGCGTAGTACAGGTCAACCTCGTGCCGGGGGACGAAGCCGACGAAACGGACCCGGTCGCCGATGCCCATCGAACGCGCCAAGAGTCGGCAATCCTCCAGGTGGGGCCCGTCGCCGACGAGATGCAACCGCGCCTTGGGGCAGGCCCTGAAGACCGCTGCCGCAGCCTCCAAGACGACTTCGAGGTTCTTTTCCTTGGCGATGCGCCCGACATACAGCAGGTTGCGTTGATCGGGACCCATGCCGAGTTGGCGGCGCGCTTCCGCACGGTCGAGGAACAGCCGCGGTGGCACGCCGGTCGGAATGACCTGGATCGGCGTGGTCACCGAGTGGCGCACCAGCCATCGCTTCGAGGCCTCGCTCGGCGTCAGCACGTGGTCCACTCGGTTGTAGTAGAAGTTGGTGTGCTTTGCGATTTTGTACCGGACGTACCGGCGAGGGAAGTACGGGATGTAGTGCGCGTACCGGTCGTAGAGCGTGTGGTACGTGGAGACGATGGGCAGTTCGTGCGATTGCGCCCACCGCAGCCCCACCAACCCGAGCGTGAACGGGGTGTGGGTGTGAACCACGTCGTACCGATGTTGGCGGAACCGGTGAAGCATGCCGATGAACGGCGGAACGGCCAGGGGGTAGCCCCGCGTCCAAGGCGTGGGGATGGCGGGGAACCGGAACACGTTCGGGTCCGGGTCCTTATGACCGGGATAGGCCGAGGTGAACAAGTGCACGCTGTGCCCCTGGTTTCGCAGTTCGGTGGTCAGCGCGTCAATGCTGACGCTCACCCCATTGAGGATGGGGAACGCGCTGTCCGAGAACATGGCGATCCGCAGACGGTCGGCCAAGCGCTATGCCTCGGGGGTGCGTCCGTGTTCTTCGACAAACCGAATGACGTCGCTGAGCCGAAAACGCCGCTGCCCGCCTCGGGTGCGGTGGTGCGCAAGCCATCCCCGGTTGGTGTACCGCCGGATGGTGGCCGGGCACACGCCGAGGAGCCGAGCGGCTTCCTCCAGCGAGAGTTCGGGGTCGAGCAACCGCTTGATCAAGTCGTTGCGTGACTCGCCGAACCCGCCGTAATAGTTGGAGGTCACCCCGTCGTCGTAGTAAGACACGAGAAACTCGATGTGCTTGGGCAACGCCTCCCAAACGGCCTTGAGTTCTGGCTCCACGGCATTGTGAACCAGCGAATCGCGCGTGCGGCGCGGACGCGGCGCGCTCATCTCCGTCTTGCGGAACCGAGGTTTCTTGCCACGCTCCGCCCTCGGGCGAGGCGACGGCTCCGGGGTCTCGACAGGCTTGTCGCCGGACTTCTTCGGTCGGTCGATGAATGCGCTCTCGATGTAAGCGATGGGATCAATGGCCTTCGTTTGCTTCACAGTTCTACCTTGCGTGCTTCGCCTAGACCACCCCTGACCCGGCGCGACGCTGACCGTCTCTGAACGAGCACGGCCCGATTCCCCCGGAGGGGGATTCGTTCATTCTACTGCCAATCTTCCCACATCTTGGCAGGTTTCTTGCTCAAATAATGACCATTCCGTCGCCGAACGAGAGGAATCGGTAGCGGCGACGGACGGCCTCCTCATACGCGGCCATGAGCCTGTCCCGACCCACCATCGCGGCGA
>JACFNW010000044.1:0-1094 GCA_019454665.1 Fimbriimonadaceae bacterium
TACACGAGTGAGACGGATATTCCTCGAGGAGCCGTTCAATGGCCCCATCTTTGACATTACCGAACCTCTTGTTGAGTAGCTGACCATAGTGCTTGGCAATCTGCATCGCACGCGCATCCTCGCCGACTTTCAGGGGATCAATTTGACGGTAGACATCCGAATACAAGTCCGTCGACATCTTTGCGGCTATCTCCAGCGCAGTCTTTAACGCGATTTGAGTCCGGAATCGCGCCTTGAGCCTCAGAAGAAAATACTCAAACGAGTCAAAGACCTCCTCATGGAGCTTCTCCATCGAGATCGCCAACGTAAGGCCTGACAATCGTTCGCCCACTTCGTCCTTTCGGAGGATCTGGACATCAAGGGGGCCGAGCCGGCCATCGTCGGACATAATCAACTTGCTCCCCGAAAGGACCAAGATCGTCCCAGCGCTGTAGCAGTCTCCTGCGATGCAAAACTGCACTTCCTCGTATCGGCGCTGCAACAACCTGCCGATCTGGTAAGAGGTGTGTGGATCGCCGCCATCCGTCACCAGCAAGACAAGGACCTTCTTGTGCCCGGAGCGACGTTGCGATTCGTCAACCACTCGTCGTACATTCTCGAGGACTGAGGGCCAGATCGGGATGTTCGCCAAGATGACGTCGGCCGAGCGCTCCTGGGCCACGGCGCGACCTGCCTCAAAGATTCTGGCAATTTCCTTGTCCATACCTTCGCAAATATAGCATCCATCAGTCCAGTGTGGCGTGTCAGGGCGCCCAAGGCCATGGTCCCCGGCGAATGTCCGAAGCGCCCGGCGGGCCTGTGAGTCAGAATAGGGAGACCCCAGCACCCATGACTTTGACCCGTTTCGCCCCGATCGCGGCCCTTCTGGCCCTCGCCGGAATCGCCGCCGCACAGCGCTCCGCCCTCCAGGTGGATATCGAGCGCTTGCGAAACCGCGACGAGATCGCCGCGCGCACCGACGAAGCCGTGCGGACGTTCGCCAAGACGCTCGCCTTGCAGACGGGCGAAGCCCGCGCCGCCCGCAGGCCCACGCTGGCCCGCGAACCCCTGTACTTCACGCCCGTGACGGTGCGCGTGAACCCCACGCCGCCTCG
>JACFNW010000044.1:1104-10421 GCA_019454665.1 Fimbriimonadaceae bacterium
ACACGGGGCGAGCCGGGGCCGCTGACTCTGGCGTTCGACGACTCCGGACCCCGAGCCTTCCCGAACGACTATCGCCAGTTCCTGAGCAAGCTCTACGATCAGGCGAAGCCGACGCTCGACCTCGTGTTCGGGTCGCCGGCGCAGGGAGGCACCGTCCGCGTCCGCAACTACGATGCCGACATCGCCGACCGCGAGTACCTCGCCGGGGGCTACTTCCTCCCCGACAACGGCTCGGGCGAGCCGGAGATCCGATTCCCGCTCTACACGTCGGGCGGCGAACTGCACATGCCCAGCGCAGCGGTCAACTTCATCCACTGTCTGTTGCTGGCTTATCTGGGCCCGGCGCCGTTCGAGTTCGACGCGTTTCAGGAGGGCTTGGTCCGGGCGGCCACGATGCGCGTGGCGCGGTCGCCGGGGGTCATGCCGAGCGGCTTGGACCCGGAACTCGTCGAGAACGTCCTCGACCTCAACTACGACGCGGGCCCCCGTTACGACTGGACCAACCAGCCCGCCCTGAGCGGCCCGACGTTCATCGCACCGAACCTCCGCACCTCGCCGCTCCCCATCGGCGGCAGCCTCGGCGGCCTGTACCTGCAACGCTACCGCATGGCGGGCGCGGCATGGCAGAAGGTGCTCGTCGAGCATCCCGGCTTTGCCAAGGAGTTTCTCACCCGCTACTACGGCTCCAAGGGCGCGTCGGGCGATGTGGCGGCGCTGGTGGCGATGGCCGATCAGGCGATCAAGGCGCTGGCCGGTCCGAGCGGCACCGTCGAAGGTTTGCCGTTCCCCGATTGGTTCGCCCGGCAACACATCTTGGACACCCATCAGGCGTTCGGCACGCGGCTGTTTCTGGAGCCCATCCCCATCGCCGACGGCTTGGGCGGGGCCGACTTCGGGGTCTTCATCCTGGAAGCCACGTTCTTCTCCTCCGACCTGGCGGGGAACGAGCAGTTGCTGAGCGGCACCGCTTACCCCATCGTTTGGGACCCGTTCTTCAACCGCGTGTTCACGTCTTCGGGGCAGGACGATCGCATGACGTTCTTCCAGAGCTACGGCTCGGTGACGCCGAACCTGCCCAACCTCTCGCTCGGCAAGCCTTACGCGGCGACGGTTGACCTGCCCGTGCAGGACCGCATGGCCCGAGTCGTGTTGCCGGCGGGCGCCATCGCCACGGCCTCGACCAGCGGCGACCCCAACCACGTGTACGGAACGGTGATCGGCGCGCCGGCCTCGACGCCCTTGAAGGTCCGCATCGGCAACGGCCTGACGACGTTTGGCGAGCTGACCGTGACCGATGGCGCGTTCGGCGGCAAGTTCGCCACGGCCTTCCAGAACTCTCAGCGGCTGATCGTCGAGGTGCTGCGCGCCGCCGATAACGCCGTGCTCGCCACGCGGCGCGTGAATAAGGGGCCCGGACCTTTGGCGTTGGACATCCGCATGGACGCCGAAGCCACGTTCCCGTTCGCCTCCGGCTTGCCCAAGGGCGTCTCGCTGATCGGTGTGCCCGTGGCTCCGTTCCGTACCGATGCGGCAGCCCTGTTCGGAGTTCCTTCGGGGCAGTTGCTGTTGGCGCGATACAACCCCGCGCGCGCGGCCTACGACCTGTTCCCCTCGTTACCGCCCGTGGAGCAAGGTCATGGCTACTTCCTTCGCCTCGATGCGGCGAAGCCCGGGTTCACGATGACCGGGCGGACGGTTCCCAACATGCCCGTGGCCGTCGCTTTGCGGCCCGGCTGGAACCTGATCTCCAACCCCTCGCCCTTCTCGACGGCGTTTGGCAACGTGCGCGTCATCCGTGGGGCGGATTTCCCCCGATCATGGGCCGAAGCCACCAATCCCAGCCAAACGGGCGGGCCGCTGGTGGGTGCGGATGTGTTCAAGTTCATGCCTGGCAACAACGATCCATTTACGGGCGCACCGGAAGGGGGCAGCATGGTCGCGGCCACCAACTTCGAGGCTGGGGTCGGCGTGTTCGTTCGCGTGCTCGCACCGGAGGGCGTGACCCTGCTTTTCGAAAGGGCCTCGCTGGGGACCCTGACCGCGCCCGTGCGCGATCGCTGGAGCATGAAGGCGACAACGCGTTCGGGCCGGGCGGTGACCGAAGTCGTCATCGCGCAATCGAAGTTCGCCAAGGGCGGAGTCGAAGCCCACGACACGCCGACGCCGCCAACGCTCGGCGGCACTAAGGCATACCTGTCGCTGAACCAGAACTCGCTGTACCGCGACACGCGAAGCCTGAGCGGGTGGCAGACTTACCGCATGGTTCACGAGAACCTGGAGGTCGGCAAAACGTACACGACCACGTTCCAGGTCGTCGAGGGCTCGGTGGGCTGGTTCTGGCTCTACGACCCTTCGACGCGCCGGACGCACCGAGTCCACCCGAGCGGGAGTTTCTCGTTCGTGGCCCGGACGCCCAAGATGACGTTCGACTATTCCGTGCGGGGTGACTTCTGATGAGATCGTGGTGGCTGCTCCTGATGTTGATTCCCGTGGTCCTTGCCGCTGCGTGCGGCGGCGGGGGTGGCGGAGGTGGTGGCGGTCCCGCCAACGTGTTGGTGACGGGGCGCGTGATCGACCTGCGGACGTTCGGCCCGCCCACGCCTGCGGCGAGCGTGCAGATCGGCTCCGTGGCTGCGCTGACGGATGCCAACGGCGTCTTCCAGCTCTCCGTGCCTGCTGGGGCCACGTCGGTCGTCATTGACAGCCGGGGCGCTTCCGGGGTTTGGACCTACACGTTCGCGGCGGCGACCCAACCGACCAACGACGTGGGCGACCTCTACGTCGCGCCGCAGAAGACGACGGTCACGGGTCGCGCGCTCAGCGCGGCGGACGAGTCGCCGGTGGTCGGTGCTCAGGTCGAGTTCGGCGGGCGTCGGGCGACCACGTCGGCATCGGGTTCGTTCACACTCGCCGATGTCGCTTACGTCGCCGCCGACTTCGCAGGCTTCTGGCAGATCGAGGGCGCGGTGAGGAGCGCTGGCTTCTTCACCGGCTTGTTCCGGGCCGAGCCATCCATCGCGAATGGCGAAAACGTGGTGGTTTTGGACGATATCCTGCTCATTCCCGTCAGCGACACCACGCCGCCGGACACGCCCTACAACGTTTGGGGGCGCGTGTCACCGGGGGCTAATGCGCCTGGAACGCTCGTGACGGTGAAGCAAGGTGGCACAAGCATTCGACGCTTCACCGTCGGCGCGAACGGACTGTACTGGTTCTGGCTCGCCCCGGGCGCGTACACTCTGAGCTACGCCAACGGATCGCTGACCGCGGCGGATCAAGCCGTCAACCTCGAGCGGTCCGATCAGGTGGTGAGACGCGATGTCACGCTCAACTAAACGCTGGATTGCCCGATTGCTCGGGACCGTCGCCTTTGTGGTCGGCGTTCCAGCGGTTGCGCTGTACCTGCGAGAGATCGTCACGCTCGATCCGTTCGCTTCATATCGGGCGGGCAGCGACAACCCGTGGATGGAGTCTGGCATCACGGTCAACCAAGCGACGGTGAGGCACTGGTCGGAGGGCAAGCTGGTCAGCCGAACCCGAGCCGACTCGCTCACGATCCGGGCCGACCGCCAAGTCATCGCGTTCCGCGACGCCACGGGGGAGGTGAACTCCGAGCAGGGCCGCTTCCAATTCACTGCCCAGACGGCCTCATGGAACGCCATCGTCAAGAACCTGGACTGTCCGACCCAGGTGCGGATCTGGAACGACGACCTCGACCTGCTCGTCCCAGGGTTCAAATACAGCCAATCGCGAGGAAAGCTGGACGTGCCCGGCCAAGTGCGCGGCAAGCTCTATGGCGGCGAGTTTTCGGCGCAGGATTTGGTGTACTTTGTCGGGACAGACCGCTATGAAAGCGGTCCAATCCGCTGGGTCGGCGAGCGCGACGACGTGGACCTCGGCCAAGAGAAGCGCTCGGGCATCTGGGACGTCTCGGGCAAGAAGATGCGGTCGCTTTCGCGCGACGTTGTCGAATACACCGAGGGCGTGGCCAAAGACAGCGAAGGCGAGATCATCGTCAAGGCCAACGTGGTCCAGGTGGACCGCAAGACCGACGTCGTCACGGCCAAAGGCAACGTGCGCTACTACGGGCTGGAAGCCAACCTGACCGCCGACCAAGCCGTGGTCTATCGCAAGGAGAAGCGCACCGTGCTCACGGGCAACGTCCGCATGCTGGTCAAGCCGGAGGACAAGCAGGTGCTCGAAGAGATCGAGATTCCCCCGATTCGCCCGCTGGTACCGGACGAAGTCTCCAAGTCGCGCCCGCCCGCGCCGGTCCAGATGCCGCCCGACAAGGCCAAGGACGACGAGATCCGCGACCCGGCGACGCGGCGCAAGTACCCCATTCTTCTGAGCGCCGACCGCGTGGAGTACTGGTATGCGGAGGGTTCGCGGCGCGGGGTGGCCACGGGCTCGCCCAATGCGTTCCAGCAACTCTCCGGCGACCGTTGGCGGCACATGTGGGCGTTCCGCGCCGAGTTCGACGGCGAGAAGGACGAACTCCAGCTGTTCTCGCAAGAAGAGAAACGCGACGTGCGCTTCAAATCCTCGCTGGGCGACGACCTGACGGCCAAGTGGTTCAAGGTGCTCACCAAGGACGATTCGGACGAATGGGAAGGCGACGACGTCGTCGGCAAGGTCTATGTGGACGACGAGGGCGAAATCCCGCGCTCGAACCGGGGCGGCGGCGGTCCCCCTCCGCCCAATCGCGGACGCGCCTAGCCGAAGCCGATGAGCGATCTGCTGCGCGTGACGCCGAGCGGCCTCTACTGCGAGGCGGGTGGCTTCTACATCGACCCGTGGCGTCCCGTGGAACGCGCCGTCGTGACGCACGCGCACAGCGACCATGCGCGTCCGGGCTCCAAGCGCTACCTTTGCTCGTCGGCGTGCGCCCCGTTCGTGCGGTTGCGCTGCGGCGAGGAGTCGGCGATCTCCTGCCTCGAGTTCGGCGAGCGTCGGACGATCAACGGGGTGACGCTCAGCCTCCACCCCGCCGGGCACATCTTGGGTTCGGCGCAGGTGCGCGTGGAACACCAAGGCGAGGTTTGGGTGGTGACCGGCGACTACAAGACCGAGCCGGACCCAACGGTGGAGCCGTTCGAATTGGTGCGCTGCCACACGCTGATCACGGAATGCACGTTCGGCCTGCCCGTTTACCGCTGGCCGGAGGCGCGGACCGAGTTCGAGCGGATCAACGCGTGGTGGGCGGCCAACCAATCGGCGGGGCGCACCAGCGTGCTGATGGGCTATTCGCTCGGCAAGGCCCAGCGTCTGCTGGCCGGAGTGGATGCCGGGCTCGGGCCGATCTTCGCCCACGGGGCGGTTCTTGGCCCGACCCAGGCGTACCGCGATCAGGGCATCCGTCTGCCGCCCGTGCGCCCGGTTTCCGAGGCGCCGCTCGACGTAGATTGGCCGCGCGCCTTGGTCGTCGCGCCGCCCGGTGCCGAGGCCACGCCATGGATGCGCCGGTTCCGCGAGTCGGCGACGGCGTTCGCCTCGGGTTGGATGGCCGTTCGGGGGATCAAGCGGCGGCGGGGTGTCGAGCGCGGGTTCGTCATCAGCGACCACGTGGATTGGCCGGCGCTCATGGAGGTGGTTTCGGCGACGGGGGCTTCACGCGTCTTGACCACGCACGGCTACTCGGCCGTGGTCGCCAAGCACCTGAGCGAGCGGGGCTTGGACTCTGCGCCCTTGGAGACCCAGTTCCGAGGCGAGGCCGAGGAGGAAGGCGCGTGAAGCGTTTCGTACACCTGTTCGAGGCGCTGGACGGCACGACGGCCACCAAGGAGAAGGTCGCGCTCCTGCGCGCCTACTTCGAGGAAGCCGAGCCCGAGGATGCCGCGTGGGCCGTGTGGTTGCTTTCGGGCAACAAGCCCAAGGGCTCGGCCAACCGAACGCGGCTTGCCGCTTGGGCGAGCGAGGAAGCGGGCATTGCGGGCTGGCTGTTCGACGAGTGCCGCTCGGCCGTGGGCGATTTCGCCGAGACCATTGCCCTGCTGCTGCCCAAGCCCGCCGGCACCCGCGAAAGCGGCTCGCTGGCCGAGAGCGCCGCCAAGATCGAATCGCTCGCCGTGCTCGACGAAACGGGCCAGCGGGAGGTCGTTCTGAGCGCTTGGCGCGGCATGGACGGAGCCGAGCGGCTCGTATTCAACAAACTGGTCACGGGCGCGTTTCGCGTCGGGGTCTCGCGCGATCTGGTGGTTCGCGGCCTGTCCGAAGCGTTGGGAGTCGCTCGTGACGAACTCGCGCACCGCTTGATGGGCGACTGGCGCCCGACGGCCGAGTTCTTCTCCAGCCTGACGGATGGCGCGAGCACGCCGCTTGATCGCCCCTACCCGTTCTGCCTCGCCCACCCCATCGCGGGCGACCCGGCGGAACTGGGCGCGATCGAAGGGTGGCAGGCCGAATGGAAATGGGACGGCATCCGCGCGCAGGTGATCCGACGCAATGGGACGACGGCCATCTGGTCGCGCGGCGAGGAACTGGTGACCGACCGCTACCCCGAGATCGAGCAAGCCAGCCGCCTGCTGCCTGAGGGTTGTGTGCTGGACGGCGAGTTGCTTCCGTGGGGCGAGGGGGGACCGATGCCGTTCAACCAACTCCAGCGCCGCATCGGGCGCAAGACGGTGGGCGCGAAGCTGTTGGCCGAGATTCCCGTCGTACTGATGGCCTACGACCTGCTGGAATCCGACGGCCAGGACTGCCGCCCCCTGTCCCTGAGCGAGCGCCGAGACCGCTTGGCGGCCGTGGTGAACGAAGCTGGCCATCCGTTCCTGTTGTCTCCGACCGTCGAGGCGGGCTCTTGGGAGGAGCTAGGTGCCCTGCAGCGGTCCGCATTGGGTCGCGGCGCGGAAGGGCTGATGCTCAAGCGGTTGGATTCGCCCTACGGTGTGGGCCGAAGGAAGGGCGCGTGGTGGAAGTGGAAGCTCCAGCCGCGCAGCGTGGATGCCGTGTTGATGTACGCGTTGCGCGGCTCGGGAAGCCGGGCGTCTCTGTTCACCGATTACGCGTTCGGCGTGTGGAAGGGTCACGAGCTGGTCACGATCGCCAAGGCGTATTCGGGGCTGACGAACGCGGAAATCCGCGAAGTGGACGCGTTCGTCCGCGCCAACACGCTGGAGAAGATCGGGCCCGCCCGCACGGTACCGCCGGAACTCGTGTTCGAGATCGGGTTCGAGGGCATTCAGAAGTCCACGCGGCACAAGTCGGGCTACGCCGTCCGGTTCCCCCGCATCCTGCGATGGCGGCGCGACAAGCGCCCCGAGGACGCCGACACCCTTGAGACCGTCGCTTCGCTCTTCGAGCCGCTAGAATAGGCGTATGCGCTTGGTTGCTGGGTTATTGTTCGCGTTGAGTTGCCTGTCGGTTTCGGCCCAGGTGTTCGAATTCACCGTTTTGCCCTCGGCGAGCGGCATCAATGGTGCGATGGAGGTGCGGCTGGACACGGATGGCACGCTGATCGGCAACTACGACACGGCGAGCAACCCCACGGGGACGCGAACCAAGCCGGGCCTGTTCGGTTCTTTTCTCGACACGGAGAACGTCGCCGTGCCCGTCGAGGTGTTCGGCACGGTCGGCAGCCGCTCGGCGGGTTCGATCTCGACCCAATCTTCGGGCAACTTCACGCTGGAACTGGACCCAGCGATGGGCAAGGCGTATGTCACGCGGTTCTCGCTCGACTTCCTGAACGGCTCGTCGCTCTCGATACCCTCCAACATCTCGCTGCGCCAGAACGGGTTCCGGACGCGTTCGCCCTCGTTCTTCTATCTAGGCGGCACCATCGGGTTGCCGATCGGCAACGTCACGGTGGGGTCTCTTCGCGGCACCCAGGTGGAGCCGAGCCCTCTGGGTACATGCAACACGCTTTCGGCGACCCAGTACAGCGTGGCCGTCCCGATCCCGCTCGTGCTCTCGGGTTCGATGCTTGTCATGGGCTCGGAAATCCCGCTCCCGCCCACGCCGTTTGAAATCCTCCTGCAGGGCGTGGTGACGGTGGATGGTGCATCGGCGACGGTGGCTTCGCAGAGCAGTTTCTCGCTCGAAGAGACACGTCAGCCCAACCAGCCGATCCCACCCTTCGATTTGGCGCTGCCCACAACGGGCGACCCCGCCAACGTGATCATGAACCTCATCCTGACCGAGCAGACCACCTACTTCCAGGGCACGAACACGATGGCCTGTTCGGGCCCCGTGTTGGCCTCGGGACGCGTGGACGCGACGGTGACCTTCCAGGACCTCGCGCCCGGCATCTACGGCCCGCAGGACGCCACGATGGACATCTACGATGTGGCGACGGGCGACCTCCTGTACCGCCGAGGACTGTTGCCCGCCGCCGGTCTGCACGCCATCCGATTGCCGCACGGCACCTACGACTTGGCGCTCAAGGAGAGCCACTGGCTGCGCCGCCGCGTGCGGGTGACGGTCGGAGCGACGCCGGTCGCGGCCACCTTGTCGTTGCTCAACGGCGACGTGAACGGGGACAACTCGGTGAACATTGCCGACTACCTGATCGTTCGAGGGGCGTTCGGCACGTCGTCTGGTGGTCCAGGCTATCTGGAGGGGGCAGACTTGGACGGCAATGGTTCGGTCAACGCCACCGACTTCCTGATCCTCCGCAGGAACTTCGGGCGCTCGGGCGACTGAGCTTGAATGGCCTTGGAGGGACGCGCTCCGTCGCGTCCTCGGCTGTTCGGGCATGACGGAGTCCTCGACTGTTCGGGCATGACGGAGCATGCCCATCCAACGTTGCCGGGCACAAAGGGGTAACTTCGGTCGCATGGCCGACAAGCGCCTCATCATCGTGGACGGCTACAGCCTGCTGTACCGGGCGTTCTTCGCGACCCGCTACCTGAGCACCAGCGACGGCAAGCCCACCAACGCGTTGTACGGCTTCTGCAACATGCTCTTCATCCTGTTCGAGCGGGAGCATCCCGACGCCGTCGTCGTGGCGCTCGACGCACCGGGCAAAACGTTCCGGCACCACTACTTCGCCGAGTACAAGGCCACGCGATCGGAGACCGCCGACGAACTCAAGGCGCAACTCCCTTGGGCGCGGGACCTGATCGCCGCGCTCGGCATCCCCAGCATCGAAGTCACGGGCTTCGAGGCAGACGACGTCGTGGGCACCATCAGCCGGCTCGCCGAGGAGGAGGGCTATGCGACGCTTATCATCACGGGCGACAACGACGCCCTGCAACTTGTGGACGAGAGTGTGCGCGTCGTGACGCCGAAAGTGGGCGTCACCGACGTGCAGGTCATGGACGTGGCGGCCGTCACCGAGAAGTACTCGGTCCCGCCGACCTCGCTCCCCGATTGGAAGG
>JACFNW010000045.1:0-3406 GCA_019454665.1 Fimbriimonadaceae bacterium
AAACGCCGCCACCGTGAACAGGGCATAGAGGAAAGTGCCCAAGGCGTGCGCCTGGAACGCCGCGCCAAGCGACCCCCGCACGGTGAGCGCGAACGAGGTGGTCAGTCCGCAACCCGGACATGGACGCCCCATCGCGAGGACGCTGGGGCAGGGGGGCAGCCCAAGGCTCTGGTGCGTCCCGTGGCCCGCCGCGTTCGGGTTCAGGTAGACCGCCACCGCCGTCGTGCCCAGCCACAGCAAAAACCAGCCGAGTTGGCTTCCCAACTTGCGGCGCGGCACGCCCTCGCGTATGGTGAGCATAGACGCCATGATAGCCCGGCCCGGCGGGCAGCCGACGGTCCGGGGCGGGCGACGGGTAATCTCATCGGCACCTTATGACCGAAGTGATCATGCCCAAAATGGGCGACGGAATGGAAGAAGGCACTCTGCTCGAGTGGCTCAAAAAGGACGGAGAGGCCGTCAAGTCCGGCGAAGTCATCGGCACGATTCAGACCGACAAAGCCACGCTCGAACTCGAATCGCCCAGCAGCGGCACGTTGACCGGGTTCCTGATCTCGGCGGGCGACACCGTTCCGGTCGGCAAGGCCATCGCCGCCATTCTGAAGTCCGGCGAATCGCTTCCGCACGGATGGGGCACCGGCAACGGGTCCACACCTGCACCGGTGGTCGAAGCTCCAGCAACGCCCGCCGCGAAGGCCGATGCCCCGGCAGCGACCACGGCTCCGGTTGCCTCAAGGGTCAAGATCAGCCCCCTGGCCCGCAAACTGGCCACCGAGCGGGGTGTTGACCTCGGCTCGATCGTGGGCTCGGGTCCCGGCGGGCGCATCGTTGCGGCCGATGTCGAAGGCGCGGCAGCCCCTCAAGCCCAGCCGATGCGATCGGCTCCTACGCCGGCTCCGGTTTCGACGCCTGGTTCCACGTTCGACTTGAACCGGCTCCGTCAGATCACGGCGCAACGCACGCAGCAATCGAAGCAAGAGGTCCCGCACTTCTACGTGACCGTAGAGGCGGACCTGGAGAAGCTCGAAGCCCTGCGTACGCAGTTCAAGGACGAAGGCGCGAAGCTCAGCATCAACGACTTCCTCATCAAGGCGTGTGCGATGGCACTGCGCGAGATGCCGCAGGTCAATGCGAGCTACCAGGGCAAGACGCTCCACCTGCATGGCGACGTGAACATCGGGATGGCCGTGGCCCTCGACGACGGGCTCACCGTTCCCGTGATGCACCACGCCGACCAGCTATCGGTGCGGCAAATCTCCGAGCGTTCTCGCGACTTGGCGGGTCGGGCCCGGTCGAACAAACTCGCCTTGGACGAGCTGAGCGGAAGCACGTTCAGCATCTCGAACATGGGCATGCTCAACGTGGACAGCTTCGCCGCCATCATCAACCAACCCAACGCGGCGATCGTGGCCATCGGCACCGCGCGCAAGAAGGTCGTGGTCAACGACGATGACGAGATCGAGGTGCGGCTCCGCATGAACGTGACGGGTTCCTTCGACCACCGAGTGGTGGATGGAGCGGTCGGCGCGAAGTTCGTCAACCTGGTGTGCTCCTACTTGGAGAATCCGACGCGGCTGCTGGGCTGACTTTTCGGCGGTCTGATCCGTCTCTAGCAGCATGGCGACAACGGTCCGCGAGATGAGCGAGCAACGCGAGTTGCAGGCGCTGTCGCCTTTTGCCATGCCCGCCGCCAGGAGCGCGGGACGCGAGCGCGAAGAGGCGCCCGATCCCGTGCGCACGTGCTTCCAGCGCGACCGCGACCGCATCCTGCACTCCAAGCCCTTCCGCAGGCTCAAGCACAAGACGCAGGTGTTCTTGGACCCGCGCGGCGACCACTACCGCACGCGTCTGACGCACACGTTGGAGGTCGCCCAGATCGCCAGGACCATCGGCCGCGCCCTGCGGCTCAACGAGGACCTCATCGAGGCGATCGCCCTGGGGCACGACGTGGGGCACACGCCGTTCGGGCATGCCGGCGAGGCAGCGCTGGATCAAGTGCTGGCCAAGCGGCTCGCCGAGCAGGGCGACGGACCTGGGCGGTTTCGGCACTACGAACAGAGTCTGCGCATCGTGGACGTGCTGGAAGGAATGAACCTGACTCAAGAGGTGCGCGCCGGCATTGACGGACACAGCAAAGGCCGCAACGACCTGACGGCCTTCGACGGCGAGCCGACGTCCACGTTGGAGGCGGCCGTGGTGCGTGTCAGCGACCGGATCGCTTACCTCAACCACGACCTAGACGACGCCGTGCGAAGCGGCATGATCTCGGTGGTCCCGGCTCGGTTCGGGCCTCTCGGCGAAAGGCATGGCCGCCGAGTGGGCGCGATGGTCGAGGACGTCATCCACAACAGCTTGGACCAGCCCGCGATCCGCCTTTCCGCGCCGATGCTGGCGCACCTGAACGACCTCAAGGAGTGGCTCTTCGAGAACGTCTACACCCGCTACCCCGTGGCGTATCCGGACATTCCGAAAGCGCAGGGCGTGGTGCGGGAGCTCTTCGAGGCCTTCGTCAACGGCGCACCGATGCCGGAAGGGTTTGTCGGCGTGCAGGGAGCGGTGGACTACATCGCAGGCATGACCGATCGCTTTGCGATGGACGTGTTCGCCGCGATGCGGTTGCCCGAGTCGTTTCGGGTGCGCTGAGGGCTAGCCTGCCGGAGTCGCGACCTTGACCCCGTTGGGCTTGCCCTTCACGGGGCTGGCGTCTATCTCGTTCTTGACCTCGAACTCGGCGAGCTTCTTCGTTTTGCGGAAGATGCCCGTGGCGACCACCTCGGCCTTGTTCTTCAGCTCGGTCGGGGCTTCGCCGCTGCTGAACACGTTCAGTTCGCCCTTGCCGCCCTTGAGCTTGAACGTGAAGTACTTGTTGCCGCGGGCGCTCGTCTTCTGAACGAACTCGGACACCACTCCCTTGACGGCGATCAGGCCTTGCTTGTCGAAGCGCTCGACGTCGCCCAGCACGTCGTCCACGGTCACCGTCGGCGGGGCAACGGTTTGGGCCATGGCGATGGCCATCAGAATCATCAGCGGGAAAACCAGAATGCGTCGCATGGCTCAGTACTCGATCAAGGCGCAGACGGGGTAGTCGCCGATGGCCGTCCGTCCGTTGAGGAAGCCCAACTCGACCAGGAAGCCGAATCCAGCGACCTTTCCGTTCTGCCTTTCAACAAGACGCGCGGCGGCGCGCGCGGTTCCGCCAGTGGCCAACAGGTCGTCCACGATGTAGGCCTTCTGTCCCGGCTCGATGGCGTCAATGTGCATTTCGACGATGTTGGTGCCGTACTCGAGCGCGTACTCCTCGCTGATGCGCTCGTAGGGCAGTTTGCCGTGCTTTCGAACAGGCGCGAAGGGCAGATTCAGGTGCAGGGCCAGCGGCATGCCGAACACAAAGCCCCGGCTTTCGATG
>JACFNW010000045.1:3416-10230 GCA_019454665.1 Fimbriimonadaceae bacterium
GACCTCGGCGCCCTTGGCCACGGCGTCTGCCGCCAAAAGGTTGATGGCCTCGTGCATGGCCGCCGCGTCGTGGAGGACCGGCGTGATGTCCTTGAACAGGATTCCAGGCTTGGGGAAGTCCGGCACATCGCGGATCAGGGACTTGGCTTTGATTTCAGGCACGGGGCGTTATACCTTGACGGCCCAGACGACGTTTCAAACAATTCTGAAAGTTTGGTACAGTAGGGCGAGTGCTGTCTGTTCACGCGCCGCGCGACCCTCAAGCCACCCCCTGGCTCGCCGAAGGCGACGCCAAGCGTCGTGCCGTGCAAACCATGTTCGCCGAGATCGCGGGTCGCTACGATCTGCTGAACGGCGTGATGAGCCTCAACCTCCACCGCCGATGGCGCTCGGTTGCCGTGCGCACGATCCGCCCACCGGTGGGCGGAACCGCCGTGGACGTGTGCTCGGGAACCGGCGATTTCTTGGCCCCGCTGCGACAGGCCGTGGGTGCCCAAGGAACTGTCGTCGGCCTCGACTTCTGTCGGCCCATGCTGGAGGGTGCGGTCGGCAAGACGGAAGTCACCGGACTGACGGTGGGCGATGCCTGCCGCTTGCCCCTCCGCGACGCGTGCGCCGATTGCGTCACCGTGGGCTGGGGCATCCGCAACGTCCCCGACATGGACGCCGCCCATCGGGAGATCGCCCGCGTGTTGCGCCCGGGCGGCAAGTTCGTGTCTCTGGACATGGCTGTTCCCCGCAACCCCGTCGTTGGCGTCGGCAGCAGGCTGGTTTGTCGTCGCGTGCTTCCCGCCTTGGGCCGTTTGTTCGGCTTGTCTAAGGCTTACACCTACCTGCCCGAGAGCACGTTGCGGTTCGCCACAAGGGAAGCCTTGGCCGACTCCATGCGTCGGGCGGGATTCGTGGACGTGCGCTATCGCGACTTCATGATGGGCAACATCTGCATGCACTGGGGGACCAAAGCGTGACGTCGCAGACCATTCTCGGCATCCGTTCCGACCGCGTCGAACCGGCTTTTCTGGAGACGGTGGGCACCCATATCGCCCGGGTCAACGACGAGTTGGACGAGTTGGTAGCCTCGTCGTCGCGCCTGGTCGAGGACGCTGGAAGGCACACGCTTTCGGCGGGAGGCAAGCGCTTGCGTCCAGCGTTGGTGGCGATCGTGGCGGAATCCACGGGCAAGCCCTTCGACGGCAAGCGCGCGGCGCGCATCGGCGCGGCCATGGAACTCGTCCACATGGCGACGCTGATGCACGACGACGTGATTGACCACGCGTCCACGCGGCGCGGGCGTCCGACGGCGGGCAGCGTGTTCGGCAACACCGCCGCGATCCTGACGGGAGACGTGCTGCTCGCCAAGGCGATGTCGGTGCTCGCGCACGATGGCGACCTCCGGATCATCCGAATGGTCAGCGACATGGTGGTCCAGATGGCCGAAGGCGAAGTGCGCGAACTGGAAGTCCGTGGCAACGTCCACTTGTCCGAGGATGAGCATACGGAGATCTTGCGCATGAAGACCGCCGAGTTCGTTCGCGCATGCTGCCAGGCGGGCGCATTGCTCGCCGGGCTTGGCGAGGCGGATGCCGGCGAAATCGGCGCCTACGGCTTTCACATCGGCATGGCCTTTCAGATCGTGGACGACCTGCTCGATTACGAGGGCGACTCGGAGGCTATCGGCAAGCTGCGCGCCACCGACTTTCGCGAGGGGTGTGCCACGTACCCGCTCATCCTCGTCCGCCCGCACCTGACCGAGGCCGAACTGGCGCTGGTCGAACGCAAGTTTGGCAATGGGGTCAGCGACGACGAATTGCGCTTGATCGTGCAGTGCACGAGCGCGGCGCGTTGGCCGCCACCCGCGCCCTCGCCGATCACCACGTGTCCGCGGCCAAGGCCCGCATCGCATCGCTTCAGGAGGCGGCGGGAAGGTCCTTGCTCGAGACTCTGGCCGAGACCATCGTCGCCCGAACGTCGTGAACCGGTTTCGCCTCGTCGTCTTCGATCTCGACGGCACGCTCTATCGTGGCGCCGAGCCGGTGGAACGCGCCGTCGAGGCAGTGCTTCGCCTGCGTGACGAGGGAGTGATGGTGCGCTATGCGACCAACAACTCGGCGGCCACCCGCGACGGAACCGCTGACAAACTCTGCGCCATGGGCTACCCGGCGGTTCCGGCCGAGGTGTACGGTTCGTCCCATGCGGCGGCCGCGCTCATGGGCGAGCGAGGGTTGCGGTCGGCGTTCGTGGTGGGCGAGCCCGGCTGCATTGGGAACCTGCGAGCCTCCGGCGTGCGCGTGGTCAACGCGCCCGAGGGCCGTGCGACGCCAGAATCCGACGACGCGACGGATGCCGTGGTGGTAGGCATTTGTCGTACCTTCACGTACACGCTGCTGGACTCCGCCCTGCAGCAACTGCTCTTGGGCGCCGAACTCGTGGCCACGAACCGAGACGCCACTTACCCCTTAGAGGCGGGCAGGTTGCAGCCAGGGGCGGGGAGTTTGGTGGCCGCGATCGAAACGGCTTCCGGCAGGACGGCGCAAGTGGCGGGAAAGCCGGAACGCTGGATGATGGATGCGATCTTGCGGGACTCGGGAGTTCGTCCCGAGCAGACGTTGGTCGTCGGCGATCGCGAGGATACCGACATTGCGTTCGGCAAGCGCACCGGCTGCGCGACGGCCATGGTGCTGACGGGGGTCGGTTCGCCGGACACGGCGGCGGACTATGTGTTGTCCGACTTGAGCGAGTTGTTCGGGTCGGCCATGGACGCGCCCCGGTAACGACGCCAAAGCACCCACGCGCCGCATCCGGACAGCGTGGCGACTACGGCCACGATGGCGTAGCCGAACATGAAGAGCCCGAGCAAGACCGCGACTCCCAGCCACGAGGCGACCAAGATCAGCACATCGGAGCCATCGCGCGGAAACGGCATGGCTTACTTCTCGATGTTCAGACCCGTGTCGTTCGCGCCTTCCTCTGCCATCTTGCGTTCGGCTTCAAGCTGTTCCTTGGTCTTCTTGGTCTTGCTCCAAGTGGCCTTTTCCTTGATCCAGGCCAGGAACTTCTTCTCCGACTCGGAAAGCGAGCGCTCGTCCTCGGGCTTCTCGGTGAAATGGTTGTTCACCCAGTCAATCGCAGCCTTCGTGTGGTCGCTGACCTCGTACTTCTTGTCCTCATATCCAGCCTTGATGATGTCTTCAAGGGCAAAAATCTCGAGCGGTCGGTGGTAGGCGAAGTTGGTGATGACGTACGCGGCCATTTCTCGCGCCTGGTCGCTGCCGTCCTTCCAGAGGGCCTCGATGTGGGGGATGGATTCGCGGCCCTGGCTGCCGAGGGCTTCGGCGGCGCGCATGCGCGCGCCCTTGGCGATCCCCGTGTTCTGCTCGAAGTCGTTCACCAGAACGGCCAGTTGCTTGGAAACCTCGGGGTCGGGGTTCATCATGAACACGCCCTGCGTCGCCGCCATCTTCACCTTCCAGTCTTCGTCCTGCAAAAGCGTGACCATGGAAGGCACGGCGCGTTTGCCGAGCTTGCCGAGCGATTCCGCCGCCGACCACGACCCCTCTTTGGCTTCGGCGAACAGGGTCACTTTGGCCTGTTCCGCCTTCTGGTCGTCCCAATACCGGTACCCGGCCGCTCCGACGACTGCAACGCCCAGAACGGTGAACAGCAAGACGCTCGACTTCTTCATGACAATCCGTAACGCGCCCTAGGCGCGACTAGTGCCCTAAGCTTATCACAATCACGCCAAGCCTACCGCCGCCAACGTGTGGCGCGCGTTGCGAAGGTGGTGCTCCAAGCTGAACAACTCCTCGACCTCGTCGGGGGAGAGGTGGGCGACGACGTCCGGGTCTTGCGAGACGCAGGTCTTGAAGTCGTGGCCTTCCCACGATTTGGCGGCGTTTCGCTGGGCGACCTTGTACGCGACCTCGCGGGGCAGGCCCTTGCCGATGAGGGCCACCATGACGTGCTCGCTGAACACGAGGTCGCCCATCTGGGTCAGGTTGGCCGCCATGCGGTCTTCGAACACGTGGAGGCCTGCCAAGATCGTGGTCAATCTGCGTAGCATGAAGTCCGCCAACTGGAACGAATCGGGGAAAACGATGCGCTCCAGCGACGAGTTGGTGAGGTCGCGTTCGTGCCACGTGGCCACGCTTTCCAGCATCGCATGGGCGTTGGCGCGGAGGAGGCGGGCCAGACCGCACACCGTCTCGGAGTTCCAAGGGTTGCGCTTGTGGGGCATTGCGCTCGATCCGGTTTGGCCAGCGGCGAACGCCTCCTGGACTTCCAGAATCTCGGTGCGCTGGAGGTTGCGGAGTTCGGTGGCGACCCGTTCCAGGCCCGCGCCGAGCAGGGCCAACGCGTTGAGCAGATCGGCGTGGCGGTCGCGGTTGACGATCTGCGTGCCCGCCTCGTCGGGCCGGAGGCCGAGCAATTCGCACACGCGGGCCTCCATCTCGGGCTCGGTGTGCGCGTGGACCCCGACGGCCCCGCTCACCTTGCCGACGGCGATCTCTTCCCGGCACCGGCGCAGTCGAGCCATGTTCCGCTGGAGTTCCGCGTACCAGTTGCAGCACTTGAACCCGAACGTGATCGGCTCGGCGTGGATGCCGTGCGTGCGTCCGATTTCGGGCGTTCCGATGTGGTCCTTCGCCAGTCGCGCCATCTCGGCCAAGAGGGCTTCTGCGCTGGCCAGCAACACGTCGCACGAGTCGCGCAGCATCATGCCCAGGGCCGTGTCGATCACGTCGTAGCTGGTCACCCCGAAGTGGATCCAGCGCCCCGCTTCGCCGACGTTTTCGGCCAGGTTGCGCACGAAGGCCATGAGGTCGTGGCGGGTCTCCTTCTCGATTTCGTCGCACCGGGCAAGGTCGAACGCAACCTTAGACTCGATGAGTTGGAGGTCGGCCAGAGGAATCGCGCCGCGCTCGGCGTGAGCCTTGCAGATGGCCACTTCGACATCCTGCCACCTCTGATACTTGGCCTGTCGGCTCCAAATGGCGGTCATCGCGGGCGTGCAGTAGCGGTCGATCATGGGCGGGTAGAGGGTACCCGTGGCAGGACCCCAGCTCCAGTCCAGCGAACCATGATCGCATGCTTTGCGTCGTCCTGGCCCTCGCCTTCGCCAGCGCTCCCGCCGACCTGGTGGTGCGCAACGCCCGCATCTGGAGCGACGGTCTGCCAGCCTTCGCCGAGAGCCTCGCGGTGCGCGACGGGCGGTTCGTCCACGTGGGCGGCGAGCGGTCCGACCTGGTCGGCCCCCATACGCAGGTGGTGGACGCCGGTGGCAAGGTCATCGTGCCGGGGCTCATAGACAGCCATATCCACATGGTGAGCGGTGGCCTGGGGCTGAGCCAGATCGTGTTGCGAGACGCCCGCGACCGAGACGACTTCGTTCGACGCGTACGCGAGTTCTCCGAGGGCTTGCCCACAGGTAAGTGGCTCATCGGCGGACGTTGGAGCGTTGAAAGCTGGAGGGATCGCTCGTCGCCACGCAAGGAGTGGATTGATGCGGCGACTCGTGGGCGGCCCGCCTTCCTAACCCGGATGGATGGCCACAGCGCACTGGCGAACTCGGAGGCCCTTCGCCTCGCGGGGATCACGGCCGCAGGCCCCAAGGACCCCGAGGGTGGCGTCATCGAGCGAGACGCGAGCGGCGAGCCCACGGGCATCTTGAAGGAAAGCGCGATGGGACTCGTGTCGCGGCTCATTCCTCCGGCAAGCGTCGAGGATCGCCGCGCCGCGCTCGGAGCCGCCATCCGCCACGTCAATGCCTTCGGCGTCACCGCGGTGGCCGACATCACGAGCGTCGGCGCCACGGTCGAGTACGGTTCACTGCCTGAAGCCCAGGCAACGTGCCGGATGTACCTCTATCCCGTGGCAGGCAGTACCGAAGGGCTGGGCGAGACGGCCAAATCCACACGCCAGGCGGGCGGTTGGTATCGCCTTAACGGCTTCAAGGCTTACTTGGATGGCACTTTGGGCTCGCGAACCGCGATGATGGCAGCACCGTTCTTGGGGAATCCCGCGGGGCAGGAGAACTGGCGCGGCCTGTTCCGCGAGGGCATCGAGGACGGCCGGTTCGCGCGCAACGCGGCGACCGCGGCGAGGGAGGGCTTGCAAACCATCGCCCACGCCATCGGCGACGAGGCCAACCGGACGCTCCTCGATATCCTGAGCAACGCCTACGGTGCTAGCCTGAGAACTGCCCGCTGCCGCAGCGAACACGCCCAACACCTGCTCCCGGAGGACATCGAGCGCTTCGCCCGGCTCGGGGTGATCGCTTCGATGCAACCGTATCACAAGGCCGACGACGGGCGGTACGCCGAGAGCTACTTGGGCGAGGAGCGTTGCAAGTCGAGCTATGCGTTCCGGTCGCTGCTCGACCGCGGAGCGGTCGTGGTGTTCGGCTCGGACTGGCCAGTGGTGAGCGCGAACCCGTGGCTCGGCGTGGAAGCGGCGGTCACGGGCAAGACGCTGGCTGGCGACGTCTGGATGCCTCAGGAGAACCTGGCGGTTGCCGAGGCGTTGCGCTGCTACACCAGTCGTGCGGCCTATGCCGTTTTCGCGGAGGACGAGGTCGGCCGCATCGCGCCCGGGTTGCGGGCCGACTTCGTGATTCTGAACCGGTCACCGTTCGACAAGAACGTGGAGTGGGGCGCGATCCGTCCCGAGCACCTGTTCTTCGGAGGCAAGCGGGTGGAGGCGCGTTCGTGACGACTCCAGAAATCGTGGCCCGCTCGCTGCGCTCGCAGCTGTACGACGGCCGGGTCGCCAATTGGTACCCACGCGTCGTGGCCGAGCGGGGCGGCGATGTGCAGAA
>JACFNW010000046.1 GCA_019454665.1 Fimbriimonadaceae bacterium
CGGGTTGGCAACACTTCTGTCTGAAGTGCCGCATGCAACAGTGAATCCCACGGCAAGCGTTGCGAATACAAACACCAAGGCGCGCACAACGCCTAACATTCCCGACCATCCCAATTCTGACGTACCGTTACTCCGTTCACGGGTCCTACAACGGCTTTTGGAGCGAATAGCTGTCCGTTACAGCAGCGGAAAGTTTCCTGGTATACAATGCGCCGCTGCCATTTGTCATTGGGAAGTCCCTTATGGCAGGTTGACATCATTTTGCGATTGAGAAACCCATGATCTGTCCCCTTGCAGCTCTTGGCCAATCTTGCAAGCTCCTGTCCAAGCTCAACACCGGATCCGCCACCCGGAAACTCTGAGATTATCGCGAGTACTATTGCAGCGAAGTCAAAGCCAGGAAAGCAATTCATGTCTATCTCCTGTTTGCATTCGGTATCAATCCTGCTGCGGAGCCCACCCATGGGCCAATGCTTTATCTTGAGAGTAAGCGTTGAAGTTCCAGTGCAACCTTCAGAACCATACCCCTTACAGTGGAATTTGCAGACAGGAGCGTCACCAGTGGTCACATCCGCATATGGATGCCCCGGACAACTTACTAACTTGTACTGGCCAGGTCGCGTTTCGCGATAATCAGCGAAACTCACACATTTGCGCCGCCTCCAGATGATCTTACAGTCGCAGTGCACCATTGGAGTTAACCCGGATCCATCTGACCAGATCACAGGACTGGCATGCGCATATCCATATGCTGGCTGATCGGGCCAAACTGGGTCCACATTGGTCCAAGCGGCTTGCCTGCTCCCGTAGTGCCTCGCCCGGTTGTACTGCTCGGCGTAGCTTGCTCCCGTGGTGCGGCTGCCGGTGCTGCCCGTCCACATGAATCTTGGATCGGGGGCGGAGCCGGTCTTGGAGAGGAGGCCTCCATAGGGTTTGTAGCGGTAGGTGTTCTCGAGCGTTCCGTTCTGGTCGTAGGTGGCGACGACCGAGCCGAGGGCGTCTTTGCCGTAGAACCTGCGTCCTCCCGGCCCCGTCTCGCCCAGCAGTTCTCCGTTCAGCGTGTGGTAGTTCGTCACGGGCATGGGCTCACACCGTCGGGCCACCTCGCAGAACACGAAGGCACTTTCGGAAGAGAGATAAGCCAGCAAGCAAAGACGGGAAAAGCAGCAAATGTGGCATCAACATTCTCAAAGACTCACCACGGCTCAATCGTGGTGCCGTTGCATGAAGATCGAATACGGCACTAACGGCCCCGACCAGGCCGCCAGTGCCAAGCAGAAGCATCAAGACGGCCGTAATCCAACAGCACATTAAATGCCACTTCATCCGTCATCGACCTCCTAATTGGCAGTTTGCCTTTGCCGCTTTTGTTGTAAGTACTTTAGGGCCCCATAAGGTGCAATATGCTGCTGCTCCTCCACAACCGAAGCAAGCATGAGTAAATCCCCAGCTAAAGCAATACGCGTAATTGCTGCAGCAGAGGCAGGAGACGAACTCAGCTATCCGAAGATGTGCATTGTCACAGCCATAGATCGTTCCACGTTCTCCAGGTAGGTCATGCGTTAAGCAGTAGTGCGGAAGAAGACAATCCATTGGATAAGGCCAGCCTTCACCCGTATCGCGAATCCAGCCCTGGCTCCCCTCCTTAATCCATTGATAGAATTTGCACTTCTTGCAGCCGTTCAGCTTCTTGGAATCAAATTCCATTTGCGACTGGTGATCGTAGGAACATTGGCCGCGTAGCCAACTGCTCGGATGCCATGTTCTGCAACAATCGGTGCAGGTGCACTTATTGTTGCTAAGTGTGATCTTAACTGAAGGTGCGCAAGCGCGGCCAGATGGATCAGCATTTGTCATGGGGTTCAATCTCGAGTACGCATAGGCCAGCTCGTCCGGCCACAGCGGATCGACGCTGGTCCATCCCGCTTGCCTGCTCCCGTAGTGCCTCGCCCGGTTGTACTGCTCGGCGTAGCTCGCTCCCGTGGTGCGGCTGCCGGTGCTGCCCGTCCACATGAAGCTTGGATCGGGGGCGGAGCCGGTCTTGGAGAGGAGGCCTCCGTAGGGCTTGTAGCGGTAGGTGTTCTCAAGCGTTCCGTCTTGGTCGTAGGTGGCGACGACCGAGCCGAGGGCGTCTTTGCCGTAGAACCTGCGTCCTCCCGGCCCCGTCTCGCCCAGCAGTTCTCCGTTCAGCGTGTGGTAGTTCGTCACAGGCATGGGCTCAGCTCCTCCCCTGGAGGTAGTCCGCGGCGTCCCAGATCAGGCGAGTCAAACGCGACAAGGCCCGAGACCGCGAGGTTTGGAGCCGGAAACGCTCCGAGGATGCGATCCACGTTCAAGCGTTCCCAGCGTTCACAAAGGTCGATCATGAAACAAACACCTGATAGTCTCATCAAAGTCCTTCAACAGGAACTAAGTAGGACTTGGTGCCCATCTCAAGTGGTATGTCCCGCCAGTGCTTGGCGCCCAACTCATATGCCCGTAGCTTCATTGGCCCGCCAACCTTTGATGACCACAGAATGACCAATGCGTTGAGACTCAACCCGCTCACTCCCCATACATAACCTGCTGGACATGGAATCTCTAGATTGTCACCGGAAATCGCATCGAAGAGACAAATATTGGTGGATTTGTCGTCATCGCTCTTAACCGCGAATGCCAACACCGCAGTGGACGGCAACCAAGACCAAGTGGTCAGCATGGGATGGCCCGCCACCTTTGTAAGGTTTGTGTTTGCGTCGTAGCACATGAGCTTGCCGTCGCAATAAAACGACACGAACCTTTGGTCGAATGAGCGCAATAAACTTCCAATGATCGTACCCGAAGATATCACAGTCCCGGACCCTGATCCGACATCGACTACACGCACTGTTCCCTTTCGTTCAGCTCGGAAGCCCTGACTGACTACAAAGCTCGGTGATGCCTTACTGACAACCTTCCGAGCTTCATCGCTTGAAGACAGCTCTGTCAGCATGTTCGATTTGATGTTCCGTGGCGTGGGAACTTGCTTGCCGCTGAATGGGTCCACCATTTTGGACGCCTGCCCCGTGACCAAGGCATCTGTGCCGGCGATCCAGAAGGCGGCTTCTTCGGGGCCAAGGGACCAACTGTTTCGCCGCCCAGTCCTGCTTACAACTGACAAGCACTCACGGAGAGGATGCCGGCAAATGCACTTGGCAAGGCTGGCTTGGCGATCCTCGCTCAGACAGACACTGAGCAGGTGGCACTCCCCTTTGCAAACGAGATCTGACTTTGACACGTGTGATGCAAACCCGCCAGTGGAGATCGCCCAAAGACTTCCCCTAGAACTGTCCTGAACAAACAGTGCCGACGATGTCCAAATGGTGCTCGGTTGAGGTGTCAGGCCGACCGATACAAGAAGGGCTAATAGGCTCAACATGTTATAGTTAGTCCACCTTTCTCAGCATAGTTTCCATGGCTTGGAGCCAGGTGGACACACTTGTCCAACTTCGACTCCTTATGACCACACTTTTGGATTCCGAACGACCTCTTTCGAGGTGAATGTGGGCAAATGCGACTGGTCTTTTCGTTGCAACAGTTATAGAATTCATATTTGTGAGCGTCAGGCGTATAGCATGGCAGATGGTCGCACAGATTTGCAACCTGGAGCGCTTCGCAAAGAGGGCTGCATGACAGTTTGGATATGGGCGGTGGAATTCCGAATTCTGCGCAGATCGCTTTGCAAGCAGTTTCGCAGGCAGAAGCAACTAGCTTCTCACAAAGCTTCTTAATCAGGCCAGGGCGATCGATGACCGCGAATCGAATGGCAGTAACAACCGTATGTTCGTAATCACAGTGGTTGCTCTTACTCCACTGCCTCTCGTGCTGCCAGGCGATGTACACTTTGAGCCCAAATCGTTGGACCCATTCCTCCTGGCCATTGCCTGGGAATTGATAACGAAAGTGCCATTTCTTTGTGATGTGCTCTGGTTGGCAGGAACAAGGATTCTCACAAGGAGATAGTCCGTAAGGATCAATTGCTGTAATCGGTCGTGGTGAGTATGCAAATGGGGGCAGAAGGGGCCACAGCGGATCGACGCTCGTCCAACCGGCTTGCCTGCTCCCGTAGTGTCTCGCTCGGTTGTACTGCTCGGCGTAGCTTGCTCCAGTGGTTCTGCTGCCGGTGCTGCCCGTCCACATGAATCTTGGATCGGGGGCGGAGCCGGTCTTGGAGAGGAGGCCTCCATAGGGTTTGTAGCGGTAGGTGTTCTCGAGCGTTCCGTTCTGGTCGTAGGTGGCGACGACCGAGCCGAGGGCGTCTTTGCCGTAGAACCTGCGTCCTCCCGGCCCCGTCTCGCCCAGCAGTTCTCCGTTCAGCGTGTGGTAGTTCGTCACAGGCATGGGCTCAGCTCCTCCCCTGGAGGTAGTCCGCGCCGTCCCAGATCAGCGTCGTCCGACCCGACCCGGTGGTCTCGGAGCGCTTCAGCCCGTCGCCGTCGTAGGCGTACGTGGTCCGCGCAAGGCTTTCCACATGGACGATCATGCGGTTCTCTTCGTCGTACTGCATCTCGACGGGAAGTTCCTCGTCGACCGCGACCTCGAGCGAGGTCCGTCCGGCGGCGGCGTAGGCGAAGGTCCTGAAGCCTCCTGCGGGTTCGACTCGGGTTCTCGTGCCCACGGTGTCCTAAGCATACTCCCTGTGGCGGCTTCCGGGATCGGTTTCGCCCGATTTCCTGCCCAGAGCGCCGAATAACTGCGTGACCCCGTCCCATCCGCGCCTACGCCGCGCGCTTGGTCGAGTGCAGCTTGCGCATCATCCGCACGAACGCGGGGGCGAGCGACGGGTCGAACTGGGTGCCCGCGCACCGCTCGATTTCGGCGAGGGCCACTTCAGGCTCCAGTCCTTTGCGATAGGGGCGGTCGCTGGTCATGGCGTCGTAGGTGTCGGCCAAGGCCAGGTACCGCGCGATGAGCGGGATGTCCTCGCCGGCCAAGCCATCCGGGTAGCCGCGCCCGTCCCACCGTTCGTGGTGGTGGCGTACGCCCGGCAGCATGGAGGCCAGTTGGGGTACGCGCTTGACGATGACCTCGCCCAGGACGGGGTGGGTTTCCATCACGGCCCGCTCTTCGTCGGTCAGGCGACCGGGCTTGGTCAGGATGGCGTCTGGCACGCCGATCTTGCCCACGTCGTGAAGCGTGCCGGTGGCATGGATCAACTCGACCATGTCTTCGGTCATGCCCGTGGCACGCGCGAGTTCCGACGCGTATTCGGCCACGCGTTGGCTGTGGCCCTTGGTGTAGGCGTCCTTCGCGTCCACGGCGGCTGCGAGCGCCTGGATCGCGACGAAGCTGCCGTCGCCAGTCAGCAACTGGCTCAAGCGGAACGGGTCGGATTCACCATCCGATTGCAGGGAATCGAAGCGACAAACCGTGTTGCGGCCCAGTTGCTTGGCGCGTGAAAGGGCCAGTTCTGCGGCCAGAACGAGCCCTTCGCTTTCGATTACGGTCGGCCCGATGGCCGCACAACCGACACTGGCCGTCGCCGTATAGCCCGTCTTGCCCGAGAGCTTCTGGAACGCGGCGCGGAGCGTTTCGGCCAGGTGCTCTGCGAAGGGCAACTCGACGTTGGGAAGGATGACGGCGAACTCGTCGCCCCCATATCGGCTGACGATGGCCGAACCGGGCACCGTGTCTTGAATCAGTCCCGCCATGGACTGGAGGAGGCCGTCGCCGGCGCCGTGCCCGAAGCCCTCGTTGTATTTCGAGAAGCGGTCAATGTCAATGAGCAACAGCGAGAGGGCGTCGCCCGCTTCGGCGCATCTCGGGCACTCCTGAGCGAGCCGTTCGCGAAACTTCCGGTGGTTGAGGAGCCCGGTCAGCAAGTCGCGGTCAATCAAGCCGAGCAACCGTTCCTGACTCTCGCGCATCGAACGCGTCATTTCGTTGAACGACGATTGCAGGAGACCGAGTTCGTCTGTGCGCGTCACGGGGATCGTTTCGGGCCATTCGCCCGACCGCAGCTGCCTTGCGGCTGCCACGACGTCTTCCAAGGGCGTCGAAACGCCTTGGGCGATGCGCCTTCCCGCTGCGAGGGCGGAGACGACGCCGACGCCAAACAGAAGCAACAAGCCCACTCGGAAGGGTCCGTACACGCTTTGCGCCTCGCCGTGCGAACGCAGCGTGATCATGCCCAGCGCTTCGCCCACGTCCGAGTTGGGGAGAGGCGTCCATTGGGCGTAGAACAGCCGATGGCCGACTTCGAGGAGCTCGGGTCGGAGTCGGGCGGCCTCCATCTCGTCGGGTGTCTTCATGGAGGCGGCGAACACGCGCGAGCCCTGAAGGAACGCGACGTCAACTCCCAAGACCTGCTTCAGCCTTCCCGCCAAGACGTTGTCAATCTCCTTGTAGGCCGAGATCGTGGCTTGCGTGAATCCTTGGCGCATGTAGGGGACGACGACCAACAGGTAGGCCTTTCCCGCGCGCGCCGTGATGGCGGTGTGCTCGGCGCCCATCAAGGCGCTTTCCACTCCGGCCACGCTCGCATCTTCGGGCTTGATGTTGCCCGACCATGCCGTGTACCGTCCGACGCTGTCCGTGATCAGGAGCGCATCCAAGGTGAGCTGCGCCCTCAAGTCCGCCGCGTAGACATGGCGCGTCTCGGCGGCGGCGGGATCGTCGCTCAGACTGGCGATGACCTCGGGTCCGCTGGTGAACGCAAGGAGCCGAATCTGGGAGCGCATTCGATGGCTCTCGTTCTCGATCATCTGGCTCAGCAGCTTGCCGTTGCGCTCGATGTCCTGCCTCACCTGCCGGTCCACTTCGTTGTTCGTGAGCATGGCGAGGGCGGCGAAGATCAGCACGGACAACCCGGCCACTGAGCCGGCGATGACCGCCATGAGTTTGTGCCGCAGCGCCAGTTTCATCGTCACCTCTTGCGCACCTCGAGGTCGAGCTTGAGAACTCCGGTGGCGGGCACCTCCACCTTGTGCGTCGCCACGGCACCGGATTCGTGCCAAGCCTTCAGCGTGTACGTCCCGGGTGGGACCTTCTCAATCTTGTAGGTGCCGTTCTTGGCACTCACGTCGTAGTGGTTGGTCTCGACCACCAGGATGAACGCGCTCATTTCGGAGTGGATGCGGCAGAGCATGCGGGCGAGCCCGGGCTTGTCGAACTTGTAGGTCTTGGACTGGCCCCTTGCATAGGTTCCGAGATCAACGACCTTCTCGTTGAACGTGAAGTAGACGTTGTGGTGGAGGGTGTCGCTGTTGGGGAACGTGACCGAGCTGCCGACCGGAACGACCATGACGTGCGGCACGAACGTCCGTTCGCGTTGATCCATGCGCCGGTTCAGTGCCCTCGACGTCCCCGGCCCTTCCAGCGTGACCGCCACGTTCGCCACGGCCTTGCCGTTCAGCGTGACCGTGCCCGCGACGTCTCCCGCCTTCGCCAGCGAGGCGATGGACAGTGCTGCGAAGCAGGCGAGGTTGCGCGTGGTCATGGCTAGAACCGAACGAACGTGATGGCTTGGAAGCTCCAACCCCGGTTGTTGGCGCCGGGGCCCTTTTTGCTTCCCCAACTGTAGTTGGCTTCCAGAATGAGGTCCCGCGTGAGCGTGTATTTGGCTCCCGTCGTGGCGAGCATGGCCTGATCGCCGCTGGGGCCCCGGAAGCCTTCGTGCCGCGCCAGCAGGGTGACCCTGCGGTCGAACTTCGGAAAGACGTAGAGGTCCAGGTAATGGCCGCGAGGCTTGGCGTTGCCGACGTCACCCCACAGGTACTCGCCCTTGACCTGGTAGCCGGGCTGGGTGAGCAGAAAATCGAGGTCGTAGAGTTCGGTCCGGTCGGCGCGCTTCGCCCCGGACTTGCTGAGCGAGTTGAGCCCGACGATGGTCGGTCCGAGCGGGATCTCCAGCCGAGCCACAACGTGTTCCATGTTGCGCGGGCCCCATTGGAACGGCTCTGGGCTCTCGTCCAGGACGCCCACCTGAAGCCGGCCGACGCCCTTGACCGGGAACGAGGCGTCCGCGCCCGTTGTCAGCCCGTTGGCCGTGAGTTGGGGGCTGGTGCGAACGCGGATGATGGGGTTGCGGACGAAGCCGCTGTACCACTCGGACCAGTCGCCGTAGCCGAACGCCTTGCGGAACCGGCCGAATCGGAAGTCGGCGTCGCCGGTCGAGTACTTCACGTAATTCTCGTCCAACATCTCGGTCACCGGGTCGAAGAACGAGCCGTTCATCGTCCAGTAGCCGGCGGTGACAGACCACATGGGCGAGAGGTGCAGGGTGCCCTGCGCCCACCACGAACGGTGGCGGACGCGGTCGGTCTCCTGGTTCGGGATGGACCAGAGGTAGTGCTCCAGCACGCCCGTGAACCTCGGGTATTCCTCTTGCGCGGACGCCGCGACGGGCGCCACGGCAAGCCAGACAGGCAAAAAGCGGCAGAACTTCACTTCTAACGCGAAGTATCGGAAGGTGACGGCCCATCTTTATAACCGAGATTTCAGCAACTCTCGTCGTTGGGCACTCGGTACGCTTCGCCGCAACATTCCCGGCGCGCGCGCGTCTCATCATTGGCGGCGGGTTGGTAGGCTCGCCGAAGAGGTACACGCGGATGATCTGGCTTTCGATTCTCGGCGGTCTTGCGACCGGACAACTGGCTTCCAACACGGAACTCACCATCTACAACCAGGGCTTCGCCCTCGTCAAAGAGGCTCGCGAGCTTTCGCTCTCGGCGGGTCGGCAGTCGCTGGCCATCGAAGACGTGGCCGCCCTCATCGAAACGAACAGCGTGGGCGTGCGGCTGATCGGCGGGACGCCGTTCCAGGTGCTCGAGCAGAACTACCAGTTCGACCTGATTTCGGTTCAGGCGATCCTGAACAAGGCGGTCGGCAAGAAGGTCACGTTCAACCGCGTCCACCCCGATGGCTCGAAGGAGCGCATCTCGGGCACGCTGGTGAGCAGCCCGACTTCCATCGTGAACCCCGGCGTCTCGGACCCGAACGCGGGCTACAACTGGGGTTCGTACGGCATGCCCGGCGGTTCGACGATGACCTACAACGGGATGGTCGTGCGGACCGACGACGGGCGCATTTTGCTCAACCCCACCGGCGAGATCGAGGTCGCCGAGATTCCCGAGGGCCTGATCAGCAAGCCCACGCTCATGTGGGAGATCGAGGCGGCGCGCGCGGGCCGATCCAACGTCGAGCTGAGCTACCTGACCAACGGCGTCACGTGGAATTCGGACTACGTGCTGACCATCGCCGAGGACGCACCGGGCGCCATGCAGGGCTGGGTGACGCTGAGCAACCAAAGCGGACGGACCTACGCCGACGCTACGCTGAAACTGCTTGCGGGCGACGTGAACCGGGTCCAGCCTGCTCGACCGGGCGGGATGGCGCGGGGCGGATTCGGCGGCGCGGCTATGGACATGGCGATGGGCAAGCAGTTCGAGGAGGAATCGCTCTTCGAATACCACCTGTACACGCTGCAACGCAAGACCACGGTGCGGGACAAGGAGACCAAGCAGGTGTCGCTGTTGGCCAGCAACCAGGTGAAGACCACCAAGAAGCTGATCCTCGACCCCCTGCGCTCGATGGGCATGTACTATCCCGGAGAGGGCGAGGTGGGCACGGGCGAACTCAAGCCGCAAGTGCGCGTCGAGTTCGAGAACACCGAGGCGAACGGCTTGGGCATCCCGCTGCCCAAGGGCAAGGTGAAGGTCTACCAACGCGACAAGAGCGGCTCGGTGCAGATGATCGGGGAGGACTCGATCGACCACACGCCCAAGAACGAGAAGCTCTCGCTGGTCGTGGGCCGCTCGTTCGACATTCGGGCGGATCGGTTGCGGACCAACTTCGAGCGGCTCGGCCCGCGTTCGACGCGCGAGTCGTTCTCCATCGAGATTCGGAATCGGAAGGACGTTCCCGAGACGGTGCACCTGTACGAGCGGCGCTGGGGCGACTGGACGGTCACGCGGTCGAGCATGGACTTTGCGAAGCTGGATTCCAACACGATGGAGTTCGTGGTGACGCTCGGGGCGGGCGAGTCGAAGACGGTGACGTACACGGTGGAGACCAAGTGGTGAGGGTGTGCCCACTAGCCCATGGAAGGGTCGTATACTGAGAGAACAGAATGAGCAGTACGTTCAAACAGGCAATCGAGATGGCGAGCAAACTTCCTGAACAGGAT
>JACFNW010000047.1 GCA_019454665.1 Fimbriimonadaceae bacterium
GCAGGTTCAAATGAAGCTGAACCTGGGTCCCCGTGTACGTGGAAAAGCCTGTGGACAATTCCGCGATCTGTCGAAGTTTGCCGGGTGGTGGCGTCGGCACAATCCCCAATCGCCGACGGACGGCCACCTTTCCACCCTCGATGTGGAAACCGGGTTGGCATTCGGGTGGAAGGACGAACCACGGTGCGACTAGAATAGCCCATCATCCAATTCGGTCCCATTCTGCGCGATTCTCCTGGGTCGCGAGGCTTGGGCGGCTGGATGCCGAGGTGCACCAAACGATGAGCGACGCTGCAATCAATCTGGGACAGGCTCTGTTACGATCGGAACGTCGGTACGGCGACAAGGCGGCCCTGCTGGTCCCGGAGCGTCCAAGCGTGTTCCGAACGGTGACGTACCGTCAGATGGCGGAGTCGGTGCGTCGCTATGCCGAGGTGCTCGACGAACTGCACCTATCGCCGGGCGACCGTATCGCCATTCAGGGCGAGAACTCGGTGAATTGGGCGTTGGCCGATTGGGCATGCCAGACCCTTGGCCTTGTCGTCGTCCCGATTTATCCAACTCTTCTTGCTGAACAGGCCCAATACATCGTCAATGACGCGGGTGCCAAGGTCGTGCTTGCGGGTTCCGAGGAGCAGGCCGTCAAGACCAAGGGCATGCCTGGGGTTCGCGTCGAGTTGCTGGTCGGCGCCGGCTCGGTCGCCGAGCGTGCCGAGCAGGCGGGCGAGAAGATGACGCGCGAGGCATGGGAAGCGCGGATCGCCGCAGTGAAGCCCGACGACCTGGCCACGATCATCTACACCAGCGGCACCACGGGCAACCCCAAGGGCGCGATGTTGCAGCACCGGGCGTTCACGAGCCTGGCCGACAGCATCCTCACCAGCCTGCCCATCAACGATCGCGACACGTTCCTCTCGTTCTTGCCGATTTCGCACGTTTACGAACGGTTTGCGGGCCACTTCCTACCTATATGCGTCGGCGCGACGATCGGCTACGCGGGTTCGCTGAGGACGCTTCCGAGCGACCTGCTGGCCGTCCGTCCGACGATCATGCTGTGCGTGCCCAGGTTCTTGGAGTCGTTCAAAGCCAAGGTGGTCGAGGGTGCGGCGAAGGCCCCGCCGCTTCGGCGCTGGTTGTTTGAGAAGGCTCTTGAGCAAGGCACGCGCCGATGGCGCGGCGAGAGCACGATGTTCGTCGGGTTGCTGGACAAGATCGTGGGGCAGAAGATCCGCGACCGCGTCGGGGGACGCTTGCGGTTCTTCGTCTCGGGCGGCGCAGCCATGCCCATGCACGTGGCCGAGTTCTTCGGGGCGTTCAACCTGCTGGTGTTGCAGGGGTACGGCCTCACGGAGACGACGGCTGCCACCTCGCTGAACCCGCCCGACGACAACAAGCCGCACACCGTGGGCATTCCCATTGACGGGGTCGAGGTGAAGATCGCGCCGGATGGCGAAATCCTGATCCGGGGCAGCAGCCGCATGGTGGGCTACTACCATTTGCCCGAAGAAACGGCGGCGGCGATTGACGCGGACGGCTGGTTCCATTCGGGCGATATCGGCGAGTTCGAAGGCAAACACCTAAAGATTACCGACCGAAAGAAGGACATTCTGGTGCTGGCCAACGGCAAGAACGTGGCCCCGGCGCGCATCGAAGGGCTGCTCAAAGAGGGCCGCTCGATCGGCGAGGCCGTGGCGTTCGGCGACGGCGAAGAGTACATCGCGGCACTCATCGTGCCCGAGTTCGACGTCATCCGGGCCGAGCTGAAGAACCAAGGGATCGAGCCCGGCACCGACGAGCAGATGATCGAACGCGAAGACGTCCGCGCGATGGTCAAGAAGGACGTGGAAGCCGCCAACAAGCGCCTGGCCGATTTCGAGAAGGTCAAGCGGCACACGCTGCTCGCCCGCGCGTTTTCGATTGACGAGGGCGAACTGACGCCCTCGCTGAAGGTGAAGCGGCGCGTCGTTCGCGACCGGTACGCGTCCGAAATCGCCTCGATGATGAAGTGACCCCATGAACCTCCAATTCCGCATCGTCTACCACCACAAGCTCTTCCCGCTCGCGATCAGTCGAGGCGTCAACCGGGGAGGCGAGAACCTCTACGCGATGGCGATGCGCGGCGGTCACGTCGGCTACGGCGAGATGGCGCCCGCCACCGCCCGCCCCGACCAGACCGCTCAGGAAGGCCAGCGTCAGTTGGAAGCCCTCGCTCGAGAGGTGGATCTCGACCACGTGGCCATCGCCGACGTGTACGACGCCATGCGCGAGCGGGAGGTTGATCCCGCTGCGATGGCCGCGCTCGACATGGCGCTTTGGGATCTGCACGCGCAGGAGGCCAGCATGAGCCTGACACGGTTGCTCGGCTTGCCGCGCCGCTCGGTGCCCACCTCGGTGACCATCGGCATCGAGACGCCCGAGATCATCCGCGAGCGGGTGCCGGACCTGCTGAGCCGGTTCGGCGCGAAGTGCCTGAAGATCAAGCTGGGTTCGCCGCAGGGCATCGAGCACGACCAAGCCAACTTTCTGGCGTCGAAGGAATCGGCCGAGCCATTCGGGGCCAGTTTGCGCGTGGACGCCAATGGCGGATGGAGCGTGGGCGACGCCAAGAAGATGCTGCATTGGCTGGCGGGGTACGGGGTCGAATACGTCGAGCAGCCCTTGGTCGAGGGCGCCGAGGACGGGCTGCCCGAGCTGTTCGAGAACCGTCCGCTGCCCATCTTTGTGGACGAATCGTGCCGGTTCTCCGCCGATGTGCCGCGTCTGGCCGACCGCGTGGACGGGGTCAACCTCAAGCTGATGAAGTGCGGCGGGATCACCGAAGCGTTGCGCATCGTCGCCTGCGCCCGCGCCTTCGGACTGAAGACGATGATCGGCTGCATGAGCGAGGGGTCGGTCGCCATCGCGGCGGGCGCGTCCATCGCCAGCCTGTTCGATTATGTGGACCTCGATTCGCACCTCAACCTGAAGCCCGACCCCGCCGAGGGCACGATCCTGAGCGATGGGGTGGTGCTGGCCGAAGACCGGCCCGGCCACGGAGGGCGGCTCTCGACGTGATCCGACCCGAACACCGCCTCGCGATCTACCTGGAGAAGAGCCTGACCGGCGACTACGCCAAGATGGGCCAAGGCGTCTTGCGGTATGCCGCGAATCCCATCGTGGCTGTCGTGGATTCGGATTGGGCGGGGCGCGATGCCGCCGATCTTTCCGGCGTGCCGCGTTCGGTTCCCGTGGTGGCGTCGGTGGACGAGGCTCGGCGGTTGGGGGCGGACGTGCTGGTGTTGGGCACCGCGCCTTCGGGGGGCCGGATTCCGACGGAGTGGCTCGCCGACTTGGACCGCGCCGTCGAATTGGGCATGAGCCTGGTGAACGGGTTGCACGACCGTTTGACGCCGCGCTACCCAACGCTACCCGAGGGCGTTTTCGTTTGGGATATCCGGGTGGAACCCGAGGGTTTGGGCGTGGGGTCGGGCGCGGCGGCTGGGTTGCCGTGCAAGCGCATTCTGATGGCGGGCACGGACATGGCCGTGGGCAAGATGACGACAGGTCTGGAGATGCTCAAGGCCGCCCGCGCGCGGGGGATTCGGGCCGAGTTCGTGGCCACGGGCCAGATCGGCATCTGCGTCACGGGCTCGGGGATTCCGCTCGATTGCATCCGCGTGGACTATGCGTGTTCGGCGGTGGAGCAGGCCGTGCTGAGGGCCGCCGAGAGCAGGCCGGATTGGATCATCGTCGAAGGCCAGGGCGCGCTGTTGCACCCCGGCAGCACTTCGACGCTGCCGCTGCTGCGCGGCTCGTGCCCGACGCATTTGGTCATGTGCCACCGCCTGGGCGCTCCGGGGTTGCGGCGTCACGCCCACATCCGTTTCCCGCCTCTCAACGCGTACATTCGGTTGTACGAGGACTTGTCCGAAGTTTGCGGCACCTATCCTCGGCCGAGGACGGTCGGCATGGGGCTGAACACGACCCTGATCGAGAACGACGACGAGGCTCGGGCGGGCGCGGCTCGATTGGCCGACGAGGCGGGAGTGCCCGCTTGGGACGCCGTCCGCTGGGGCGCGGACCCCATGGTGGATTGGGTGGAGCGTGCCTGAGGTCGGACCTGTGTTGGTGGCGGGCCACGCGTGCCTCGACATCATTCCGGCGATGGATCACGCGGGTGCGCTGGAGCCTGGCGTGCTTGTCGAGGTCGGCGCGGCTCGGCTGGCCGGCGGCGGCGCGGTTTCGAACACCGGGCTCGCGTTGCACCGCTTGGGTGCACACGTGCGATTGGCGGCCAAGGTCGGCGACGATGCGTTCGGCTCGCTGCTGCGCGGACTGTATGAGAACGAGGGTCCGGGGTTGGCCGAGGGCCTGATCGTTTCGCAGGGCGAGACGACGTCCTACAGCGTGGTCATCAGTCCGCCGGGGCGCGATCGGACGTTTCTGCATGCCCCGGGGTGCAACGCGACGTTCCGGTCTCGCGACGTGCCGGATGCCCTGATGGAGGGTTGCGTGTGGATGCATCTGGGCTATCCGACGCTCATGCCCGCCCTGTTCGCGGGTGGCGGCGCGGAGTTGGAGTCCCTGTTCCTCAGGGCCAAAGAGCACGGGCTGGGCACCTCGCTCGACACCAGCCTGCCCGACCCCGAATCGGCGGCCGGGCGAGCCGACTGGCGGGCGATTCTGGGGCGCGTGCTGCCGTACGTGGACGTGTTTCTGCCCTCGCGGGACGAGATCGCTTCGATGCTCCATATGGGGGAGGGCGATCTGACGGCGCTTGTGGAAGCCCTGCACGGGATGGGATGCAAGGTCGCGGGCATCAAGTGCGGCGCGGAGGGGTTGCTGGTTTCTTCGCGGCGCGACCCGCTCGGCGATCGGCCCGAATGGACGGACCTGTGCGTGTCGCAGGGGACGTTCCCTGTGGCCGTGGCCGGGACGACGGGCGCGGGCGATGCCACGTTCGCGGGGTTCCTCTACGGATTGCTGAGCGGGCAGACCTTGGAGCAAGCGGCGGCTTCCGCTTGCGCGGTGGGCGCGTGTTGTTGCGAACAGCCCGACGCCCTATCGGGCATTCCCAGTTGGCAATCCGTGCAAAATAGGCTTCAATCGGTGTGGGCCGGTCGAGAGCACCCTGGACCAGCCCGCGAAATCGCCGGAGAATGACATGATGCGAACGATGCTGGCCAGCATGCTGGCTTGCGCGGCGGTGTGCGCGCAGGCCCAACTCTTCAGCGAGGAAGAGCGTGCTTCCGTGATGCAGTACTGGGGTGCCCCGGGCCGCTACCGCGTGGGCGCGCCGCCCGACAGCGTGCGGACGGGTCCGTTTCAGGTGCGTTTGACCGTGGCGGGTTCCCAGTGGCTGTGGAACTACAACCGCGCGCGGGGCTTGGGCAAGACGCCTCCGGGTTCGGTGCCGCCGCCCCAAAGCGAACGCGAGACGGTTTGGGAGGCGTGGATCGAGGCCAAAGTGGAGCACGACCGCTGGCTGGCGGGTGTGGGTGCGGATCGCGCGAACGCCGACCTGGGCAAGAAATCGCAGTTGGCGGGCGCGATGCCTCCCGCTCCGGGGCCGATTCCCGCGGACCTGTTCGACCTCGCGGGCAACCCGCCGCCCTTCGCTTCGGTGGAGGCGCCCCTGTACCACGTGACGACGTTCGACGACGTGGAGATCGCGCTGGCCGACAACGTGCCGATGCGGCCCCGCTACGCGTACTACCGGTTCGAGGACGGCGTGATGTCGGGCGGGCAGCGCGTCCGCGACCTGCCCGAGGACGAGCTCAAGGCCCTGTGCGCCGATGCCGGGCTGAGCGAGAGCGAGTTCCGCATCTTCCGCGCCGTGTCCCTGTTGGAGGGCGGGTTCGATTCGATCAACACCTACGACACCGGTTTCGTCTCGGTGGGCTTGATCCAATTCGCCAGCTTGAGCGAAGGCGGCGGATCGTTGGGTTCGGTGATGGTGAACCTGAAGTTCGCCGACCCCGACGCGTTTCATCGCGATTTCCGGCGGTTCGGCTTGGACGTGACGCTCGACGGCAAGCTTGTGGCGATGGACCCCTCGACGGGTGCGGTTTCGACGGGCGCGGAGGCCAACAAGACGATCATCCGGGACAAGCGGCTGATCGCCGTGTTCCAGCGTGCCGGACGCGTGTGCCGCCCCTTCCGAGTCGCCCAGTTGCGGGTGGCCAAGACGCAGTACTACCCCGCCGACGACTTGGTGCCCATCGTGGCGGGCAACCAGGTTTGGCAAGCGCGGATCGCCGACATCGTCAAATCGGAAGCAGGGCTGGCCACGCTGATGGACCGGAAGGTGAACACGGGCAAGGTGGACCCCTTGGCGACGGTCCTGAGCGGTCTGGTGGCCTCGAAGCAGATTCGCTCGGTGGCGGAGTTGGCCAACTACGAGGCCGAGATCGTCGCCGCTTTGAAGTACCGCAAGGACTACACCGCCGACCCCTTGCTCAGCAAGCCTTCCGGCGCACGGCAACGATGACGCCGCTCGCCCGTGCGCTGAAGGATGCCGAGCGCTTGTTGGCCCACCGGGATCGGTTCGAATCGGACGTGGCGGGACGCTTGGAGGCCAAGGGCCACGCGCCCGAGGTGGTCGCCGATGCCGTGGCCTGGCTCCGCGAGCGGCGGTTGCTCGACGACCGGCGCACCCTGCAGGCGCATCTGGCTTCGCCCGCGATGCAGCGGCGGGACACCGAAGCCGCTCGGGCGCGGCTGTTGGCGCTGGGGGCACCGGAATCGCTGGTGGAAGAAGCGTTGGGGCACCGCGGCGGGCACGACCTCGATGCGTTGGAGGAGACAGTTCGAACGAAGTACGGCAAGCCCACCGATCGGGCGAGGGCAGCGCGGTTCTTGGCGCGGGCGGGCTTGGAAACGGATACCATCGGGGCGATGTTGGACCGTGTGTTTGGCGAGGAGGATGCCTGGACTTCCTCTGGCCCCTGATCGCCGCGCTCGAGGCCGTCGGCTTGGTCGTGCTTTGGGTGGCGCGGGGCCGTTCGCGGCCCACACCCCCGGGCGTTTCGGCCGAACCGCTGCGGGCTGAGGCCAAGCCGGACCTCGCGACCCTCGATGCCGAGTTCGAGGCGATGGCGCTCCGGCGGAAGAAGGAGATCGAGGCCGCGACCCTCGCGGATGCCGAGGACCGGGCGCGCAAGACGTTGCTCGCCGCGATGGAGCGCAGGTTGCCGCAGACCGTCGCCGAGGCCACGGTGTCGGTGGTGACGCTGGCTTCGGAAGACCTCAAAGGCAGGATCATCGGGCGCGACGGGCGCAACAAGAAGGTCTTCGAGCAGACGACGGGCGTGGACCTGATCGTGGACGATGCGCCGGACTCCGTGACGCTGTCGAGTTTCGATCCCGTGCGTCGGGAGGTGGCTCGGCTGGCGCTGCTGGACCTGCTCAAGGACGGGAAGATCCATCCGACGCGCATCGAGGAGGCGCATGCGGCGGCGCTCGCCGCCGTGGAGGCGTCGTGCCACCGGGCGGCGGATCGGGCGATGGCGGAAGCCAAGGTGGGCGGGCTGGCGAAGCCCGTGCGGTTGGCGCTTGGGCAACTCGCCTACCGGACGAGCGTCGGACAGAACCTGCTGGACCACTCGATCGAGACGGCCGTGCTTGCGGGCGCCGTGGCCGCCGAGATCGGTGCCGACGAGGCCGTGGCGCGCCGCGCGGGGCTGTTGCACGACATCGGCAAGGGCTTGGACAGCGAGTGGGAGGGGCCGCATGCGATGGCGGGAATGAGGTTCTTGCAGCGTCACGACGAGGCGGAGGCCGTGCTTCACGCCGTGGGTGCGCATCATCGGGACATCGAGCCGGCGACGGCGGAGGCGTTGGCCGTGATCGTGGGCGACGGGCTGTCGGCAGCGCGTCCGGGTGCTCGGCGCGAGCCGTTGCAATCCCACGTGGACCGTCTGCGCGATTTGGAGGACTTCGTTCGCGCGTTCGAGGGGGTTGACCAGGTTTATGCCGTCCAAGGCGGGCGCGAGGTGCGCGTGATCGTGCGTCCGCACGAGGTGGACGACCTGGGCGCGGCGCGGCTTGCGAACGCCATCGCGCGCGGAATCGAGGCCTCGCTGGAGTACCCTGGCCAAATCGCCGTGACCGTGGTGCGCGAGTGGCGTGTGCAAGAAGTGGCGCAATGAGCGAGTACAAGATCCTGTTCATCGGCGACGTGGTCGGCCGTCCGGGGCGCAACGCCGTGATCAAGGGTCTTCCGCGACTGGTTCAGGAGCATCGCCCCTTGTTCGTGGTGGTCAATGGCGAGAATGCGGCGGCGGGCAAGGGCATTACGCCCGAGATCGCCGAAGAGCTGTTCCGTATCGGAGCGGACGCGATCACGCTGGGCAACCATGCGTTCCAAAAGCGGGAGGTTTATGGCTATTTGGACTCGGGCAAGCCGATCGTGCGGCCAGGCAACATGCCGTCCAAGGTTCCCGGCCGCGGTTTGGTGATCGTGGAAAAGGAGGGCGTGCGGCTGGCCGTGGGCAACCTGTGCGGGCGGGTGTTCATGGACAGCTACGACGACCCGTTCGCCGATGCCGAGGCGATGGTGGAGGCGCTTGACACGCCGCATTTTCTGCTCGATTTTCACGCCGAGGCGACTAGCGAGAAGGTGGCACATGGCCGGTCGGGCGACTGCGGTGATCGGGACGCATACGCACGTGACGACCGCCGACGAGCGCGTGCTGCCCGGGGGCACGGCCGTGATCACCGATGTGGGGATGAGCGGGCCCCGGGATTCGGTGCTCGGCGTGGACCGGCGGATCATTCTGGAGCGATTCCGCACGACTTTGCCGTCGAAGTTTGACGTGGCCAACGAGCCGGGTGTAATCTCGGGAGTGGTTGTGAGCGTCCAAAAAGATACAGGACGCGCCACGGACATCTCGCGCGTCCGATACGAGGACCAGGCGTAGGGCGCCAGGAGTTCGAATTCTGATGAAGACATCCAATCTGTGGGCTTGTTTGGCCGCCGGGAGCCTTTCGGCGGTCTCCTTCGGGCAGGCCATCACCATCTACAACCCGACGCGATCCATCGCCGACCAGCAGATCATGGTTCGGCCGTGGGGCAGCGGGACGATTTCCGAGACCCAAGAGGTGGCGTACGAGGGCACGAGCTCGATTCGGTTCTTCACGCGCAACTACTTCCAGGGTGGCTCGCTGATCTTCGGCTCGCCGACCGACTTGTCGTCGCAGTTCGCCAACAAGGCCAACCTGTTGCAGGTTATTTACCGCACGGCGGATGGCTCGATGACGTTTGGCGGCGGCCCGCCCCGAGGCGGGATCCCTGGCGGCGGAGGCCCTCCCGGCGGGTTCGGTGGACCTCCCGGCGGCTTTGGCGGCCCTCCCGGCGCCGGTGGCCAACTCGGTCGCGGTCAGCAGGGCGGGCGGGGCGGCGGCGCGTCTCAGGGCGATGCCGGCGGCGGTCCGACGGGCGGCGGTTTTGCTGCGGCCGGCGCGGCGACGTTCGGCATGTTCCGCGTCGTGGTCACCACGACCGACGGATTGAAGAGCGAGGCCTACATTCCGGCTTCGACGAGTGCGGGCCGCGACGGCTGGCGCTCGGTGGGCGTGCCGCTTCAGGCGATCAAGGGCTTCGAGCGCACGAACAAGATCGTCAAGGAAGTCACGTTCAGCGGCGACCAGTCGGCGACCATCTATTTGGGCGAGCTTCGCGTGGTCAGCGACGAGACCCCGATCACGGGCGAGCCGAACCGGCGCGAGTGGAACCTCTCGCTGGGTCAGGAGATCGAGCTGTGGGCCGCAGGCTATGGCGGATCGAGCGCCCTGCGCTACACGTGGGACTTCGACGCCCGCGATGGAGTGACCGAGGACGCCGAAGGCCAGCTCATCAAGCGCAAGTTCCGCAAGGACGGCGAGTACACGGTGACGCTGACCATCTCGGACAAGTACGGACTGAAGGCACCCTTCCAGACGACCATCAAGGTCGTCGTCAATCCCTGACGGCGCGACG
>JACFNW010000048.1 GCA_019454665.1 Fimbriimonadaceae bacterium
AACACGTCGCCAAGCCACCACGTGCTCCAGATCGAGTCCCAGTTGGAAGCGTTGGCCACCCCGACCACGGCCAACAAAGCGGTGCCCACGGTGCCGGCGATGGGGGCCTCGATCAACGCCGCGCAGCCAAGCAAAGCCGCAACGTCTCGAGTCCGCTTGAGTTCGGGCCGGAACTGAAGCCGTTCAAGGAAGGAAACCGCCGCGACCAGGGCCACCGTGACGCCTACCGCCCCACCAAGGGCCACGCCCCACAGCGCGCCTCCCAAGTGCGCGCCGATCGCGGCGCCCAGGAAGAGGCCCGGCCACACCCGGCGTCCCAACCGGATCATCGCGGCGAGCGCGATGCCCGTTACGGGCCAGAAGCACGATACCGTGGACTCAGGCGGTCGCGAAGCGTAGCCCACCGCGGTCGCCAAGATCGAAGCGGCCGCCAAGAGCAGGATGTTCAGCGCCCAACGCGTGCTCCCGATGCCCGCAAAGGCATCGCGAGGAGCGGGCGTGGAAGGTTCGAGGGCGGTTCGGAGTGCCATAACCCACGATTCCAACTCCATTCTAGCAAGGCCCCGTTCTTAGAGGACGGCCCTGAGTTCAGCCAGAGATGGCAGCGAGGCCTGTGCCCCGTGGCGCGTCGCGGCGAGCGCGCCCGCCCGGTTTGCCAGCGCAACGGAGTGTTCCAGCGGCTCGCCCTGGGCCAAGAAGAGGGCCAAGGCGCCGTTGAAGGCGTCGCCGGCGGCGGTCGTGTCCACGGCTTCGACCCGGATCGAGGGGACGTGGACCTTGCCCGCTCGGGTGGCGACCAAGCTGCCAGAGGCTCCAAGCGTCATGGCCACCGTGCCCACGCCAAGGGCCAGCAGGGCATCGCAAAGGTCCTCGGGCGCCCCATCCCGTCCGACGAGGAGCGCGGCCTCGGTCTGATTCGGCGTGAGCACGTCCACATTGGCGAGAACCGCATCATCGAGGGGTTGGGCGGGGGCGGGATTGAGAACCGTGGTCGCACCCATCGCCTTCGCGCGTCGCAACCCCGCCGAAACGGCTTCCAGCGGAATCTCCAACTGGAAGAGAGCGACGGCCGGCTCGACGGACTCCACGGCCGAGGCGACGGCTTCCGGACGCACGCACCCATTGGCGCCGGAGATGACCACGATTTGGTTCTCGGCGCGATCGTCCACCAGGATGATCGCGGTCCCAGTGCTCGTCGGCACGGTCTCGACCAGCGAGCAATCCGCCCCCGACTCGCGCAGGCTCTCCAGCAACGAGCGCCCGAACTCGTCGTTCCCGACGCATCCGACGAACGAGATCGGACCGCCCAAACGTCCGACGGCGACGGCCTGATTCGCCCCCTTGCCGCCCGAAAACGTCGCGAACGTCGTGCCGAACAGGGTCTCGCCGGGCTTGGGGAACCGGGGCACGCGGGCGACCAAGTCCATGTTGGCGCTGCCGACGACGAGTACGCGCGCAGAATTCACGGCCCGAGTATTCCCCACGCGCGGCGAAGGAACATCCGGTATCGTCCTATCTGATGTGAGCGACTGGATCGCCGCCGTCACGATGGGTTTGGGCCTGCTGGGCTCGGGGACTTCGGTCGTCGCCCCCCAGCCTGTCGAAGCGGCTCCCGTGACTCCCCAGACGACTCAGGTCGAAGAAGCCGCTCCGGGAGACCTGGTCACCTTCCACTTCGTCGCGACGACGACCAAAGGCCGCGAAGTCGCCAACTCCGAACGGAGGGGGATGCCCTACACGGTTCGACTCGGCGCCGCCGGGACTCCGGCAACGCTCACCGAGAGCCTGATCGGCGCCAAACCTGGGGAAACGCGGCGTACGGGACTCATTCGCGCCGATGTCGCCATGCCCGGCCTGAAGCCAGCGCAGGGAACATCCGATCCAATGACGTACCGGATGATGGTGTTGAGGGTCCAACGCACGAACCGGTCCTGAACGCGGGACCGCCGGACCACAAAACCTCAAGGAAACTGTCAGAGAATGCGCTCGGCGGGGCTTTAGAAACCGAGAGGATTGCCGATACACCTACTGACGACCCGGAAAGGGTCTCGGGTAGCAAACACCGTGTCGGACATCCTCTCCCAAGCCGAAATCGAGGCCCTGCTGCAATCCCTCGCCGATGAGCCGGAGGGTGCCGCCGCCGTTCGGGAGCCCGTCGCCGAACCCAAAGTCGGACAAGGCAAGGTCGCGGGTCCCGTGGGCCACACCACCCGAGGCCGCAATTCCAAGCACACGGTCGCCTACGAGGTCTACGACTTCCGAAGGCCCGACAAGTTCAGCAAGGATCAGCTTCGCACGCTCCAGATGCTGCACGAGACGTTCGCGAGGCACGCCACATCGGGATTGTCGGCATATCTGCGCAGCCCCATCAGCATCGAGCTCGTCGCGCTGGAACAGGTCCCGTTCGAGGAATACCTGCGCAGCCTGAACAAGTCGGTCTTCACCAAACTTTCGCTCCTGCCCCTCAACGGCAACGCCGTCCTGGAAATCGAATTCGCCCTGATCTTCGCGGTCGTGGACCGCCTGCTGGGCGGACCGGGACGGGCGATCAACCGAACCGTGCTCACCGACATCGAGCGTCCGCTGATTCTGCAGACCCTCGAGCGGATGCTGACGGCCCTGCAAACCGCCTGGGAAGGCGTCGTGGTCGTCAAGCCCAGCATCGAGAGCATCGAGACGAGTTCGCAGTTCGTGCAGATCGCGCCGCCGAACGACATCGTGGTGAGCATCCTCTTCGAGGTCAAGATCGGCAACCTCCGCGGCGCGATGAGCCTGTGCATCCCCTACCTGATCCTCAAACCGATCACGGCCAAGCTGAGCGCGCAGAAGTGGTTCGCCGCCAACAACCGCCGCGTCAACGCGACGATCAAGAAGCAGTTGGCCGCCCAGATCAGCCGAGCCACGGTGGATTGCCGCGTCGAACTCGGCAAGCGCAACATCTCTTTCCGCGACTTTCTGGCCCTGAGCGCTGGCGACACCATCGTCCTCAACCAGCGCACCAACCAAGACCTCGCCTTTCTCGTGGGCGACGTCCCGAAGTATCGGGGCGTTGCGGCCCGAGACGGCAACCGCGTCGTTTTCACCGTCACCCGCCCCATCGTTCAAGAGTAACCCATGTCCAACAAGCCTCTCGACCTTGTTCCCAAGCTGGAAAACGCGCAGCACCAGATTTGGCAGACCGTGTCCACCACGGTGAGCGAAGCCGCCGGCCATTCGTTCACGTTCGGCGATCAGGAAGTCCGCATCGCCAAGACCACGGACCTGTACGGCGAAGCCACCGACGCCCTCGCCTTTATCCAGTTCGCCTTCTCGCACACGCCCGAGAGCAAGCAAATTGTGATCATCGGGCGCGAGACCGTGGCCCAACTGGCGTCCCTCGCCCGCGACGAGGAGGTCACCGAAGTGGACGAGGACATGGTCTCCGACCTCCGGCCGATCTTCGAGGCCATCGTCCAAGGCATCTGCATGGCGATGGGCACGATGCACAGCGAACCTGCGGTCGCCACCGGCTTGATGATCCGGTTCCAGAACCTCACGTTCCCCCGGAACTTCCAGAAGTCCGAGGACCTGTTCCGCTGCCGCGCTTCGGCCAAGGGACCCGGCGTGGATGGGGAAGTCGTGTGGCTGTTCGACGCCGAGTGCGGCGCGGCCATTGCCGGAGTCGCCCACAGCGACCGAGACGATGACTCCGACCACAACAAGAAGGCCGCCGCGTTCGAGGCAGGGGGCCACCCCATGCTCCCGGATGGCGTGCCTGGCCTCGACATCCTGATGGACATCCCGCTGGAGATCAGCGTGGAACTCGGGCGATCCAAGATGATGGTCAAGGACGTGCTCGATCTGGGCACAGGCTCCATCGTCGAACTGAACAAGATCGCTGGCGAACCGATCGACGTCATGGTCAACGGCCGCCTGGTCGCTCACGGCGAAGTCGTCGTGATCGAAGACAACTTCGGCGTCCGCATCACGGAAGTCCTGTCCCCATTCGAGCGGTTCCAGCGCCTGAACGAGGCCGCTTGACGAGTACCGCCATGGGAGCCTTTTCCTCGCTCGGCACGCTGATGGGAACCAAGCGCGACTTGGTCTCCGGCGCTGGCGCCGCCGCCCAGGACGGGGGCAACGGGCTCATGCTGCTCGTCCAGACGCTCGTCGCTCTGGCCGTCGTCTACGCCGGAATCCGGTACCTGTTGCCCAAGTTCGCGGGTCGCCTGAACCGCAGGCTGTCGCCCTCCCTTGGCAGCGAGATCGCCATCGAGGAGTCGGCGGCTTTCGCGGGCGGCGCGCTGTATCTGGTGAGCGTCCGCGGCAAGAACATGCTGCTTTCGGTCAATGGGCAGAGCGTGACCTTTCTCACCGAGGTCCCCGCCAAGGAGACGATCGAGGAGCCGACGTTCGGCGAGCTGTTGCGCGAAGTGCCCGAGCCTGCCGACGAGACCCCGCCCAGCGAGTTGCTCCAGAGGTTGGCGCGCCTTGGGGGAGGATCGTGAAGGGTTTCGGCGTCCTTCTGCTCCTTCTGGCGGGCACGATGGCCTTCGCCCAAGCCCCGGCCAGTGTGGGCGTCCCCGGCATCAGTGTGAATTTCGGCGGCCAGGGCGACGGCGACATGAGCACGGCCCTGCAGATCCTCGCCCTGCTCACCATTCTAAGCTTGGCCCCAGCCATCCTGATTCTGATGACCGCGTTCACGCGCATCGTCATCGTCCTGGGCTTCGTTCGCAGCGCGCTGGGAACCCCCAACGTGCCGCCCAACCAGGTTCTGATCGGATTGAGCCTGTTCCTCACGCTTTACGTGATGGGCCCCACGCTCGATACGGTGAAGAGTCAGGCTTTGGAACCCTACATGGCCAAAGAGATCAATTTCGAGGAGGCGCTGCAGCGAGCCGAGCCGCCCATCAAGAACTTCATGCTCAACAACACCTACGAGAGCGATCTGGCTCTGTTCGTCAACATGGGCGACGAACGACCGACCTCTCGCGAGGAAGTCTCGATCTGGACGGTCGTCCCGGCCTTCGTGATCAGCGAACTGAAAACCGCCTTCATCATCGGCTTCTACATCTTCGTGCCGTTCCTCATTATTGATCTGATCGTCGCCAGCGCGCTGATGAGCATGGGCATGATGATGCTGCCGCCCGTCGTCGTCTCCTTGCCTGCCAAGCTCCTAGTCTTCGTGCTGGCCAACGGATGGGCGACGCTGGTCAACGCCATCGTCACGGGATACCGCTAAGATGAACCACTCGGTCGCACTCGAAATCGCTCGCCAGGGGTTCCTGACTGGAACGATGGTGGTGTTGCCGATCCTGGCCGTCACGCTCTTCGTCGGCTTGGCTGTCAGCGTCTTCCAAGCGATGACCCAGGTGCAGGAAGCGACGCTCACATTCGTCCCCAAACTCCTGATGGTGGGCGTGGTGATGGCCGCTCTCGGCAACTGGATGCTGACGCGCCTCGTCGTCTTCTTCGAGTTTTGCATGAGGCATGCTTCAGAAGTGGTGCGATGACGCTCGATGCCGCCCTCTTGCTGACGTTCCTTCTGGTTTTCTGCCGCTGTTCGGCGTTGCTCTTGACGTCGCCGGTGTTGGGAGGGCAAAGCACACCGGTGCACATTCGCGTTCTCGTGTGCTTGACCCTCTCCGCCGCGATGACGGCGCATCTGAATGGTCATATCGGGGAGCTGCCCACGAATGTGCCCGAACTCCTCATGGCCGTCTTTCGAGAGGTTGGCTTCGGCCTGTTGATCGGCGGGTTGGTTCAATTGGTCTTTCAGGGCGTGATGATGGCGGGCTCCATCGTGGACTTGCAGATGGGCCTCGGCATCAGCCAAGCCATGAATCCAGTGACGGGCGTGCCGGTTTCGGTCATCGCTCAGTTCAAGTACTTCCTTTGCTTGGTCCTCTTCTTCTTGGCCAATGGGCATCACACGATGTTGCACGCCTTCATGGCAAGCTATTCCGTCACTGCGGACGCAAGCGGGTTTACCTTCGGCAGCGCTCTCCAAGGTGTGTTGATGCTCCTTGGCCAGGTGAGCTTGTTGGCGATCCAAGTCGCACTGCCGGTACTCGCCGTCACCATCATTGTGGATGCCGCGTTCGGCGTGATGAACAAAGCCGTGCCGACGATGCAAGTCATGCTGATGGGCATTCCAGCCAAGGTCATCCTTGGCCTGACCGCTCTGGCGATTGGGCTGCCGATGATGGTCGCCTACACTCAAACGGGAACGTCCATGCTCTTCGGAGCGCTCGAAGAAGTCTTTGCGGGGGTGAAGTAAGTGGCGGAACAGGGCCAAGAGAAGACAGAAGACGCTACCCCCAGGCGTAGGCAAGAAGCTCGGAAGAAGGGAACGGTCGCCAAGTCGCATGACTTGGTCGGCGCGGCAACGCTGTTCGCAATGCTTCTTGCAGCCCCCTTCGCGTTGCAGGCGATCGGCACGGGCCTGTTCGAGAGCATGACTCTCGGTATTTCTCATGCCACGAACGATTTGTCCTTCGAGACGCTTCGCAACCACCTGATCTTGACCATCCGCCCGGTTGTGCCAGGCTTTGCGATCCTCGTCCTCACCATCATGGCGGTCGGTGTGGCCACCAACTTCGCACAGGTGGGATTCGTACCAAGCTTCGAGGCTATGGCTCCCAAGCTCGAGAAGATTGATCCCTTCAAAGGATTCCAGCGCCTCTTCTCGGCCCGAACGTTTGTGGAAGGCGCCAAAGCCGTGATCAAAACAGGCGTCTTCTCCTGGATCGTATGGACCTCGATCGAGTCCAGTTGGCCTCAACTGGTGGGACTATCCAAGCTCCAAGCACCGGCGGCACTGGGAGTAGTAGGTGGAATGGTCCACGGACTGTTGCTCAAGATCGCCGGCCTTTGGTTGGCCCTGGCGGCACTCGACTACTTTTTCCAGCGCAAGCAGACCGAAAAGCAGCTGCGGATGACCAAGCAGGAGGTGCGACAGGAGATGAAGGAGATGGAGACGTCTCCCGAACTGCGCGCGAAAATCGCCGAGCGTCGGCGCAAGTTGCTGAAAGGGCGTCTGGCCGACAACGTGGCCAAGGCCGACGTCATCGTCACCAACCCAACCCACTACTCCGTGGCTATCCAGTACGAACACGGCGAAATGGCGGCACCGATCGTGGTGGCGAAGGGGCAAGACTGGCTCGCCTTGCGCATTCGTGAAATCGCCAAAGAAGAAGACATTCCCATTATGCCGAGTCCTCCTTTGGCGCGCTCGCTCTACAAGCAATGCGAGGTGGGAGACCCCATTCCTCGCGACTTGTTCCAAGCCGTTGCAGAAGTGCTCGCCTTTGTCTACCGCACCGCTGGACAACGCTCGACGAAGAAGCGCGGCAAGAAAGGCGGACGCAAGTGGGTGGCGTAATGCTCAAATGTTGAGCGCCGCGTCATCCTCGGTCTCGAACGTCCCATAGTAGTATGGTGTTGCGGATTCGAATTCGCCGGCACAGGTATCCACCATCTTGAACACGGGTTCGCCCTGCATCGCCTTGATGAATCCCCCAGCGATCGCTCGAACCCGAGTCACCGGGTCTTGCTCATGCACGGCCTCGCTCTCAGCCTCCCGTGAGACTCCCAAGAGAGAGCGGATGGTCGCGGAGGGAAAGCCGATGTGAAAGGCTCGCTGGATCAGCCCACTAATATGCTCTGCGTCCTCACCTTGGGTCGGCGTGCTCTCGACAAGGTCCAACAACTCCCGCTCCACATCGAGCAGGTTCTGGATTTTGCGCAAGAACCACTTGTCAACCCGGCTGATCCGGTTGACCCCGTCCACACCCCAGCCTCGGCGCAAGGCCTCGGCAAGAGCCCAAAGGCGCTCGTCGGTGGGTTTGGCGCAAGCGCTCCTCAGCGAAGTATCGTCCAAGGCGGCCATCTTGGGGTGGCGCAGGTCCTTCTGCTTGACCTCCAAGCCCCGAATGGCTTTCATCAAAGCCGATTCGAAGGTACGGTCAATCGCCATCACCTCGCCGGTTGCCTTCATCTGAGTTGAGAGGTGACGATCGCCTTGAGGAAACTTGTCGAACGGCCACCGAGGAATCTTCACCACACAGTAGTCCAAGGCGGGCTCGAAACAAGCTTTCGTGGTTCCGGTCACCTGATTGTCGATCTGGTCGAGCGTCTTGCCAACCGCGATCTTAGCAGCGACTCGGGCGATGGGATAGCCGGTTGCTTTGGAGGCCAAGGCCGAGGAACGCGACACACGCGGGTTCACCTCGATGATGTAGTAGTCGAAGCTGTCGGGGTTCACCGAGAGCTGGACGTTGCACCCGCCCTCGATCTTCAGGGCTTGGATGATCTTGAGCGAAGCCGTGCGAAGCATGTGGTACTCGATGTCGCTCAACGTTTGGCTGGGCGCAACCACGATGGAGTCGCCGGTATGCACGCCCATTGGGTCGAGATTCTCCATGTTGCACACAGTGATGCAGTTCCCAGCCGAATCCCGCATGACTTCGTACTCGACTTCTTTCCAACCCAGTAGCGATCGCTCGATCATCAGCTGGCTCCGCATGGAGAGCTTGAGGCCCTTCGAGCCGATCTCCCACAACTCGTCTCGGTTGTAGGCCACACCCCCACCCGTACCGCCCAACGTGTAAGCCGGGCGAATGATACAGGGGTATGGGGCTTCGTCCAGGAGAGCCTCCAGTTGCTCCGGGGTTTCAACGATCCAGCTCTCGGGCACGGGCTCCTTGATCTCGCGCATCAGGGATCGGAACAGTTCACGGTCTTCGGCCTTGCGGATGGCTTCGAGCTGGGTGCCGAGTAGCCGAACAGAGTACTTCTCCAAGACGCCGCGCTCGGCCAGTTGGGTGGCAAGGTTCAGGCCCGTTTGGCCGCCGAGGGTGGGAAGAACCGCGTCGGGCCTTTCCCGTGCGATGACTCGTTCGCAGAACTCGGGCGTGAGCGGCTCGATATACAGGGCGTCCGCGACGTCCCAATCGGTCATGATCGTGGCCGGGTTGCTGTTGATGAGCACCACCTCGTGTCCCTCTTCCTTGAGCGACTTGCAGGCCTGAGTGCCCGCGTAGTCGAACTCGGCGGCTTGACCGATGACGATGGGACCCGATCCGATGACGAGGATCTTCATTCCTTTGCCTCCTCAGCGAGCGACTGCAGGGCGTGGATCTCGGCGAGGTGCGCCAAGTCCTTCGGTCGACCAGCTGCCTTCTTCATGTCAAGTAGGTCAGTAAGCGATGCCACTCGAACGTGATGGCCATAGAGCTCAAACACCGAGGCGCGTTCAAAGACTCCGTCGAAGTCGATTCCATCACCTACGTAAGCGAGCAGGTCCAGGTCGCCCGACTCCGATGTCAGCGTGAAGTTTGCTCCGTTGAGGAGTGCTTGCACATCTAAACGATAGGGAATGGATCCATCGGGCAATCGAAGGCTAGGGTTCAGGGAATTCACGGCCTGAACCAAGATTTCAAGGTCTTCTGGGCTGCGAGGGTAGAATATGTCTACATCTTGAGTCACGTAGGATGACCCGTGCAGTCTGAGGGCGATCCCTCCAATAATGACAAATCGGGCTTCAGTTGCCGCGAGTGTTTCGATGATCGTCTCGAAAGGTCCCTTGTTCATCGGCGCCTCTCGTTGAAGGGTCCCGTTAGCCCATAGGGCATACGGCGAAGTCGTTCCGTGGGAGTGAGCTTGAGGTTGGCGCGCAACAGTGAGAGGTCGACTCCATGGGCGTCGTGTGCATGGTAAGCGGATGTGTACTCCCGAACGAATGCGGCTTGTTCTTCAACTGACATCGCTTGAACCTGTTTTGCACTGCGGGTATCCTTCTTCACCGCTTCATCGCCTCCATTTTGGCCACAAATTCCACAAAGTAAGGCCGCGAATCCCAAGGTCCCGGCGCAGCTTCGGGGTGATACTGGATCGAACGCGCCTCGAAGTCCAACGCCCGAATCCCCTCGACCGTCCCGTCGTTCACGTTCAACTGCGTGATCGCCGCATTT
>JACFNW010000049.1:0-270 GCA_019454665.1 Fimbriimonadaceae bacterium
CAACGCGGTGGTGAAGCAGGTGCGCGAAAGCCAGCCCGAGGGGGATGCGTTGACCGTTGACGCGCTGGTCAAAGCGGCGGACGCCAGCCTCGCGCCGATCCTTCGGAACCTCGGCGCCACCGACGTTCAAGTCGCCCAGTGGTTCGAAGAGAACCGCGAGACCATCGCCAACAACCTGGCGCGAGCGTCGGGCCCGCTGGCCATGCGGTTCGCCGAATCGGCCGTCCTTGTGGTCGTCGCGTTTCTGACGTTGTTTTTCCTCCTGCGCGA
>JACFNW010000049.1:280-9749 GCA_019454665.1 Fimbriimonadaceae bacterium
GACGGCCACAAGCTGCGCGAGCCCGCGCTGGAGATCATCCCGCTTCCCGCCGCCCAGTCCGAGACGATCCTGATCCGGATGCGGGACACCATCTTCGCCGTGTTCGTGGGCGTGATGCTGGTCGGCGTGATTCAGGCCACCCTCGCCGGGGTCGGCTACTGGATCGCAGGCGTGCCAAACGCGTTCCTCTGGTACGTCGTGACCGTGTTGCTGTGCCTGGTGCCGCTGTTGGGCTCGCCGTTGGTGTACATCCCGTTGGCGGTGTCGTTGCTCGCGACGGGACACACGTGGCAAGGCGTGTTTCTGCTCGTGTGGGGGCTGATCGTGGTCAGCCAGATTGACAACTTGCTGCGGCCGTTCTTCATCGGCTTGAGGGTGCCGCTGCACCCCATGGCCATCTTTTTCAGCCTGTTGGGCGGGCTGTTCACGTTCGGCCCGGTGGGCCTCATGGTGGGTCCGCTGCTCTTGACGGGACTCTTGGCCCTCCTCGAGGTCGTCCGTCAGCGACTGGCTTTGGACCGGGCGCGGCTCGAAAGTCCGCAAATTCAGATGAACGATCCATAAATGTTCGACCTTCGGTCCCCATTTCGTCGTCAAAAGGGCTAAGATATCCACAGGTCCGACTCCAACGAGGGTCGCCGGGGCGAGAGCCTCGCGAAAAGACCCATAGCAACCAACAACCAGAAACGCACAACGAGAGTCAGTCAGGCTAGTTGTGAGGAGGAGTAGGGGCGCGCATGTCGCGCCCCTCGCCATTTCTGGAGACCCCTCGGGCGTGACACAATGGCGTCCGTGATTCCCCTCGGCCTCTTGCTCGCGCTGCAAACTCCCCAATCGGATTCGTCTCACTGGTCCATCCAGGTCGGCACGATGTTCTCCGTCCGAACGCTCGGGTCGGAAGACCCCCGGATCGGCAAGGTCTTCTCCATCGCCTACGGCCGCCCCGAACCCCGTTTGCGGCTGGGCAAGTACCAGCCCGAACTCGTGTTCGAGGCGACCGTTTTGCCCTCGTCGAGCCGAGGCTATGTGGACATCGCTCCCGATCGTACGACCAGCATGGGCGTTCTCGCCATCGCTCGGTACCGCTTCACACCGTGGAAGGGCGCGCGGACGTTCCTCGACCTCGGTTGGGGCATCCAGTACTCGACCCAAGCCACGAGCGACCAGCCCAGCCAGTGGAACTCGACCCCGTCGCTGGGGCTCGGCACGGAAGTGGATTGGGGTCGCAAGGATGGCTACGTGCTGGCCCGGTGGTTCCACTCGTCGAACGCGGGCACCAAGGGCAACAACCCCGGCTGGAACCAGATTTGGGTGGTTTGCGGGGTCAAGCTTTGATCGGCGTATGGTCGGAGACGCCCGTGCGCGTCCGGTACGGCGAGACCGATCAGATGGGCCACGCCTATTACGCGAACTACCTCTATTGGCTGGAGCAGGCACGAGGTGCGTGGTGCCGCGACCGCGGTTTCACCTACCGCAGCCTGGAGGAGATGGGCTACTTCTTGCCCGTGGTCGAGGTGTTCCTCAAGTACCACGGCGAGATCAAGTACGACGACGACATCGTGGTGCGCGTGCGGATGGGCGAAGTTCGCCGGGCCTCGATGCGCTTCGAGTACGAGATCGTCAAGCCCGGCCATCCCAAGGTGTTGACCGAGGGGCACACGTGGCACGTGCTGATGGGAACGGAGCGCAAGGCGGTCAGCGTTCCGCAGGCGGTGGGCGAGATGTTGCACCGGAACCCGGCGGATTGCGAGCCGTTGGCGTAGAATCACTTCGATGGCGTTGGCCACACCCCGAACCATGAGTCTCGATGAGGCGGTTGACGCGTTCTGTCGTCAGGCGCCCGGGGTGCGGTTGCTCGCCCTGGGGCAGACCGTGTTCTGGGACGAAACGACCAAGGCGGGCGTGGCGTTGGCGCTGGAGCGAGGGGGCCACCCGCGACTGCTCGCCGGAGTCCACGACACCGACTACTTCGCCAAACTTCCGGGCGGCGGCGATGCCCGGGGCTTTCGAGCGTTCCCCCATAACGATGGTTCGACGCGCGGGCTTTGGAGCGCGGTCGCCGAGTTTTCAGCGTTGTTGGGTTCGGAGGCGGTCGTGCGCCGCGATTTGTTGGCCGCCGCGGGCGTGAACCTGGAGCGGATCGCGCGCGTGCGGCCAGGCATCGTGGACGAAGCCACCGAAGCGTGGGGTTGGCGGGGGCTGGTTTCGCTGGGCGACGAGCCGCCGCTTGCCGCCGACGTTCGCTTAGCCGAAGTGTTTGGCGAGTTGCGGAGCGCGTTCGATTGGGCGTTGCAGGAGTCTTTGGCGTGTTTGGCGCCGGACGCCCGCCGCGAAGCCGCCGACCGGGCCGACGTCTTGCGCCAGATGCTGTGCGACGTTCGCGACGAACTACCCGTGAAGGCCCGGCTCAGAGACTTCTACTTGGCTTTGCTTCCCCGACTCTATGCCGCGGCAGCCGGACGCCCCGTGCCCATCGAAACGACGACCACGACCGGGTTGCTGCGGTTCAACCGAGAAACCGCTGTGCTGCCTCGCTTCACGTTGGTGGACGTCTTCCTGAATCCCGCTTCGAGAGATGCCGCGCGCGAGGCGTACAACCAAGTCGTCGCCGGGAGCGAGACGTACCCCCTGGATCGCTTCGGCACGGGGGCGTTGCCGTTCGATTTGATCGTCCCCGGCCACGGACGCGGCACGCTGCGCATCGGCAGGGAAGGGCTGATCGTGATGACGCGCAAGCCCCTGTTTGCCTCCTTGGACGAGCCTCTCGATGGCGTGGCGGACTTGGCATCGGTGGTCGAGCGGAAGTGGGGACCGGACTGCGTGCTCGTGGGCAAGGCGATCACGCTCATCGGGATGCTCTCCGCCGAGTTCGGATTCGTGTTCCACGAGGGGGCGAGTGGCTATGTGTGGCGCTCGCGGGCGTTGCACGATGCCCTGCGGTCCCTCGCGCCCGGGCTTGAGTTCCATCCCATCCTTCGCGTTCGCTACCGGACGTGGGATGCGTTGCGCACGACGTGTGCGTGGTTCAATCTGCCCGGGCCCTTCCGGCGGGCGTTTGGCGCGGACGACGTGTGCGCCTCGACGTTCGCGGCCAAGTGGGCATCGGTGGGTCGGGACCAGGATGCGCTGTTGCAGCAGTTGGGTGGTCTACGCCGGCCGTACGACCTGATCCGCTTCCTGGCCGAGTATTCCGGCGGCACGTGGGCGAGCCTCGCCGCCGAGTACGAATCGCTCCACCAAGGCTTGCAGGGGCTGTGGGCGGGCATCGAGACCTTTCGTGCCGAGCGCCGGGCGCTCTTCGACGAGCGGCGGGCACTCAGGCGCGTCCGGGTCGCCGCCGAGCGGGCCAAGGGCCTGCATTTCCGCGAGGCGATCTTCGAGAAGCAGCCTTCCGCGGACGAGCTTGCCCGGCGGGAGGCGTTGACGCGCGAAGTGGATCGCGTCGTGCATCGCTTGGGCGAAGTTGAACATGCCCTGCACGACTCGTATCGCCGCCAATCGGAGTTCGTGGGCCGACCAGAACTGCAGGCGATGCACGCGCGACGGCGCGAAATCGAACTGGAAGCCGAGATGAAACGGTTGCGGCTGGCGCGGCACGCCGTGATCGTCCGAGACGGGTTGAGCGCCGCCAATCGCAGGCCGAGCGGCTGGTGGTTCCCGTTGGTCGCGGGCGACGGCTCGTGGTTCGCCGAAACCGTTCGGACGGCCGAATGCACGTTGGAGCGGCTGGTCTCTTGAGCCTGCGGTTCGTCAAAGTCCAGAGTCTGGGGAACGACTTCGTCCTCGTTCGCGCCGAGGAGGTGGCGGGCCTCGACCTTCCCGCGCTTGCCATCCGCCTTTGCGAGAGGCGGTTTGGTGTGGGTTCGGATGGGCTGCTGGTCTCCGAGGTCGCGAGTCGCATCCTGATCCGCCAACGCATGTTCAACCCGGACGGCACGGAGGACTTTTGCGGCAACGGGTTGCGTTGCACGGCCCGCCGCGCGCTCGATCTCGGCGAGGTGGCCGACGCCTTCGAGTTCGAGCACTTAGGGCGCGTCATCCCGGCCCGGGGGCTGGCGGACGGGCGGATCGTGACCGCGTTGCCTCCCGCCGATTGGTCGCCAGAAGGCGTGCACACGACGCTGAACCGGCCTTGGTTCGACCTGCCCATCGAGGTGGAGGGCTGGACGGGGCGGGTCAGCGTGCTTTCGACGGGCAGCGCCCACCTCGTCGCGTTTGTGGAACGTCTACCGGACGACGCGTTGTTCGAATCGGTCAGCCCTCGGCTGGAGCACCACGAGGCGTTCCCGGAACGCGTGAGCGTCATGTGGGCCGAGAACCCGAGTCCGGGGACCTTGAGGCTGCGCGTCTGGGAAAGAGGCGTCGGCGAGACGTTGGCCTGCGGCACGGGCTCGGCGGCGACCGCTTGCGCCTATGCGCGGAAAACGGGCCACTTGGGTCAGGTGAAGGTCGTCAACCCGGGCGGCGAGCTGGTGTTCGACATGGACGGCTGGGAAGGTCCCTTGCGCGCCGCCGGTGCCGCCAGCGTGGTGTTCGAAGGCGTCTGGTGGCACGAATAGCGGCAAACGGCGCAACGGTTTGCCGATGAATCGTTTCATCAATCCCGACAACCAAGTGTGGATGGTCGAACAGTCGGTCGCGCGCCTTGGTGGCGAAAGGCGGCGATAGCCGTCCTCGGCGTTGCTTGGGCGGGCTTGGTGGTCGCTGTGATGGCGAGCGCCCTGCAATACGACACCAAGCCTGGTTTGGGGCCGATTCAGCAACCCGGCGTTCGAGAAGCGGATCCGGGCCGATGGACGTTGATCATGATCGTCCATCCCGACTGCCCATGCACCAAAGCGAGCCTTCGGAACCTCGCGGCCATTCTGGACGCCACGCGCCTGCCCGTGCGGGCGGAGATCGTCGGGGCGATGCCGCCAGGCTACGAAGGACCCAAGAAGAACCTCGCGATGGCGCGCGGCATCGTCAAGAGCGAGCTGGTGATCATGGACGCGGATCGCGCGCTCCAGACGTACGGCGCACGCACTTCGGGCCACCTCTTCGTGTACGACCCCGACCAGGACTTGGTGTATTCGGGCGGCCTGACCCCCGCTCGTGGCGCCGAGGACGCGATGTCGTCCATGAGGTGGTTCAAGGCGCTCGTCCATCAAGGAGCCATCGCCTCGTCTGCCCCCACGTTTGGCTGTTCGTTGCGTTCGGCAACCGGAGAGCGGGAGGGTTGACCGCCCGCGCCCTGCGCCTGCACGAGGAGAGCCTGCTCTCGATGCGGTCGTGGGTGGATCGCCTGTTCGGCTGGGTGATGCTGGTCCAGGTGATCGGCGCGATCGTCACGGCTTTGCTGCTGAGCCCGTTGAGCTACTCGGGTGCCGAGTCGGAACTCCATCCCCATGTCGAGACCGCCGTGTTGCTGGGCCTTCTGATCGGCACGCCGGTGTGGGTGGCCGTCCGCAAGTTCCCCGGGCACCGAGCGACCCGCTACGTCGTGGCGTGTTGCCAGATGCTGATGGGATGCCTGCTCATCCACGTCACCGGTGGGCGCATCGAAACCCACTTCCACGTCTTCGTCTCGCTGGCGTTTCTTGCGTTCTATCTGGATTGGAGCATCTTGGTGCCCGCTTCGATCATCGTGGTGGTGGACCACTACGTGCGCGGCCTGTACTTCCCGATTTCGGTGTACGGCGTGGCTTCGGGGGCCGAGTGGCGGTTCCTGGAGCATACGGGCTGGGTGCTGTTCGAGGACTTCGTGCTCGTGTTCGCCTGCGTCAAGGGCAACAGCCTGATCGCCGAGCTCGCGGACCGGCAGGCTTTGCTGGAGACCACCAACGAGCGCATCGAGACCGAGGTCGCTCTGCGGACGCGGGAACTCGAGACCTCGCGCCGAGAGACCCTTCTGCGATTGGCGCGCGCCGCGGAGCTTCGCGATTCGGTCACCGGCCAACACATCGTGCGCGTTTCGTTGCTCTCCAAGCTCCTGGCTGAGAAGCTCGGGTTCGACGAAGCCGGTCAAGACCGCATTCTGCTCGCCAGCGCGCTGCACGACGTGGGCAAGATCGGGATGCACGACGACATCCTGCTCAAAGAAGGCACGCTGACCGACGCCGAACGCAGGACGATGCAGAGCCACGCCGCGATTCGGCTACCGGCTGCTGACGCAAGAAGTTCACCCCGCGTTCGCACGCGATGCCGACGGCGTCAACGAAGGGTGCGAACTGCTCGAAACGGCCGCCCGGATCGCCCTCAACCACCACGAACGCTGGGATGGCGCGGGCTACCCGAACGGCCTCTCGGGCGAGGACATCCCGATCGAGGCGCGCATCGTGGCCGTCGCGGACGTGTACGAGGCGCTCCGGTCCGACCGCCCTTACAAGAAGAAGTTCTCGCTCGCCGAATCGTTGCAGATCATGAGGATGGGCCGAGGCACGCAGTTCGATCCCACGGTGTTGGACGCGTTGCTGGCCCACGTCGAAGAGGTCGAGGGCATCCTCTTCTTCCACCGCGACGAAGAATCGTACTACGCCGTGGCTGCGTAGGTTCTTGCAGGAGCTGCCGCGCGGCGAGAAGAAGGTAAACCTCGGCCATGGCCAAGACGCACGATTTCGATGGCATCGCCCCCGTCGAGTACGGCGAATCGCTGTACCGACCCACGGGCGTGTTGCCCCTTCGCGAGACGCCGAACCCCGACGATGCCTCCCAGATCGAGGACTACCGCACCTATGGCGTGGTGGGGTTTGCCGAGTGGCTCACCCCTGAGGAGGTCGCCAGCGCGCGGCAAGCGATCCTCGATTGGGTCGTCAAGGGCTCCGAACACCCCGAGCAGATTCCCGAGCACTTCTGCCTCCAGTTCGAGCATTTGGCCGACCGGAACCTGACCAGCCTGCCTCCCGAAGAGCGTCAGGACCACGTGCGCAAGCTGATGACCTTCGTCCGTTGGGAGCCGCGACTGATGGCGTTGGCGCAGCACCCCAAGACGCTCGGGTTCGCCCGGGCCTGCCTTGGTGCCGAGCCCGAACTGTTCCAAGACATGGCCCTGCTCAAGCCGCCGCACATCGGGCGCGAGAAGCCTTGGCACCAAGACCACGCTTACTTCAACGTCCCGAAGGGCACGCCGGTGTTGGGCATCTGGATCGCTTTGGACGACGCCACGCTCGACAACGGCTGCATGCACTTCAAGCCTGGGCGGCACCGCGAAGGTCCGTTGCCGCACTTCAGCGTGCGCGACTGGCAGCTTTGCGATGCCGACATGGAGGGCGACGACGTGGTGATCGCCGCGCCGCTGCCTTGCGGGGGCGCGTTGGTGTTCGATGGGCTGACCCCCCACGGCACGCCGACGAACCATTCGCCGACGCGTCGCCGGGCGTTGCAGTTCCACTACATTCCGAAGGGAACCCCTCGGACCACGATCGAGGAGCGCATGGAGATTTTCGGCGCGGGCGCCCACGGCGCGACGTGCTGACCCCGCGAATGCGGAACTCACGTATAATCAGCCCTCGGTGCGCCTAGCCAAAGCCATCCTGTTGCGCTTCGCCTTCGGGTTGCTCAGCCTGATCTTCATTTCGTTCGTCACGTTCGTGGCGGACGAGATCGCGCCCGGCGACCGGGCGACCGTCGAAGCCGGCGAAAAGGCCTCCCCCGAGACCATCGCGCGGCTGCGGAAGCTGTACGGGCTCGACCGGCCCTGGCCCGTGCGGTACGGCGAGTTCCTGGGCAACGCGGTCCGACTCGACTTCGGCACGAGCTACTACGGGACCAAGGAGGAGGTCTGGACGATCCTCAAGCGCAACCTCCCCATGACCGTGAAGATCGCGATGTTCGCCATCGTGGCCGCCGCTTTGTTCGGCATCACGCTGGGCACCATCGCGGCCGTCTGGGAGAACCGGGGGATCGATCGAAGCGTGCTCGTGTTCAGCACGCTGGGGGTTACTGTGCCCAACTTTGTGTTGGCCCCGATCCTGGTGTACTTCTTCAGCCTGAAATGGGACGTGCTGCCCCAGACGTGGAGCACCGAGCTCGTCGCGCCCGAGTTCTACTATTTGATCCTGCCCGTGCTGATTCTGGCGGCGCGACCCGGGGCGATGCTCACGCGGCTGACGCGGGCCAGCATGGTGGACACGCTGGAACAGGAGTTCATCCGCACCGCAGTGGCCAAGGGCGTCCCGTTTTGGCGGATGATCCTGCGGCACGCGCTCCGCAACGCCATCCTGCCCGTGCTCACGGCTATGGGCACGAGCTTCGGCTTCCTGCTCACGGGCTCGTTCGTCGTCGAGCGGTTCTTCGTGCTGCCGGGCATCGGCTTCCTGGCCATCGAGGCCATCCAGCAGGGCAACACGCCCGTGATGCAGGCGTGCATCCTGCTCACCGGCATGATGTTCATCTGCGTGAACCTGCTGGTGGACCTGCTGCTGCCCTTGCTTGATCCGCGCATCCGGGAGTCGCAGGTATGAGGAAGCGCAAGTTCGACTTCCTGTTCTGGGGCGGGGTGACGTACCTCGTGTTGCTGGCCCTGTTCGCGTTGTTCGGCCCGACGTTCCGCCACCACTATCTGGAGCAGGTGGGCCAGCCGTTGCAGCCTTCGTCCGCGACGTTTTGGCTGGGGACGGACGAGATCGGGCGGGACGTGTTCGCCCGCATCGCTTACGGCGCGCGGCTGTCGCTGCTCATCGGCCTCACCGTTCAGGCCATCGCGCTGATCATCGGCGTGTTCGTGGGCGTCACGGGCGTCTATGCTCCCCGCTGGGTGGCGATGCCGCTCATGCGGTTCACCGACGGCATGTTCGCGTTCCCGGACATCTTGCTCGCCATCCTCATCATCGGCGTGTGGAAGGCCGGGATCATCCCCGTCATCGTGGCCCTGAGCATCACGGGTTGGCCCGGAACGGCGCGCCTGGTGTTCACCCAGGTGGCTTCGCTCAAGGATCGCGAGTTCGTGGTGGCCTCGAAGGCGCTGGGCGCTTCGACGTTCTATACGGTGACGCGTCACGTCGTGCCGCAGTTGTACGGCGTGCTGATGGCGGTGACCATGATCAGTCTTGCGGGCACGATTCTTGCCGAGAGCACCCTGAGCTTCCTCGGCATCGGCGTTCAGGCGCCCGACCCCAGTTGGGGCAGCATGATCAACAACGCGCGGCTGCAGATGAACTCGTACCCGTCGCTGCTGTTCTGGCCGTGCATCGTGTTGAGCATGACCATCTTCGCCTTGAACTTCGTGGGCGACGGCATCCGCGCCGCCCTCGACCCGAAGGGGCGCTAATGGCTCAACAGTGGTCGCACATTTCGCACCGCTCGTGTCCGCACTTCCAGCATAACCGCTTCTCGTTCATGGTCCCACATTCGCAACACATCCAGCAACTGGCGGCAAGCTTGGTCAATCTCGTGAACAGAGCCTTCACAAACGTTGAAACGACTGCCTTAGTCCGGTGGTTCCATTGCGCTGACAGGCACATAGGGGTACCTTGGTGCCTGTGTATCCACG